>JAKBCC010000193.1 GCA_021808105.1 Planctomycetota bacterium | reverse complement strand
ACGCACATTCGTAAAGTCAGGCAAACAACTTCCATTGCCCGGGGCATGGGACCGGTTTTCTCCAATCCGTTCAGTGCCGGGGGAGTGTTAAAAAAGCCCTCGGATATTATCCGCAACGGGCGTATTTTGGGTGGTGGAATTGTGACCCACAGTCTGCCGGTGATGTTGGAGCTTTACAGCCCGTCTTATCGGGTCAGCGCCCTGGTTGAACGAATTATTAACGAACGCTTCGGCGGCTTTCCGTCCGTTGCCGCCGCTGAAAACGATATGCTGATCCGTTTGCGGATTCCCAAAAAATATCACCGCCATCCGGCGCGGTTTATCCGTCGGGTCATGGCGCTGTATCTGCAACGTAATATGCCCGGCTTTGCTCATGCTCAAACGACAGTGCTGATTAACGCACTGCGGGATTCCAATGCACCGGATAATCGAATCGCGTTGGCGTTGGAGCAATTGGGCCGGCCGATTATTCCGCTGTTGCGATTGCATTATAATTCCCCGCAAAGTGCGGTGCGGTTCTTCACGGTGGTGGCGGGAAGTTTTATCGGTGATGAAGACGCCATTGCAGTACTGGCAAACTATGCCGTCGATGCCCAAAGTCCGTTTCAGCGAACCGCGATTCGTGACCTGGCGCGCTGCGGCGACCGTGTGAATGCAACTCTGGCATATTCCAAGCTGCTGCGGACCGGCAGTCCCGGATTAAAAATATTGGCCTGGCGGGGTCTGGCGAAAATTCATTCCACGCACCTTTATCGCCAACCCTTTTTTGGTCGATTTCTCATGAGTGTCTTGCCCGCAGATACGTCTTCAGTTCTTTACGTGACCTCGCATCGGCTTCCACAAATTGCAGTCATTGGCCATGTTCCCACGCTGATCCCGGGGACACTGTATATCAGTCCGCACGGCGCATTGACGGTGAATTATCCGATGCCGGCCGGGCCGGCCACCGGGACCAAGCCCGCATACCCGGTTCTCCTTTACTATCGGGACCCGTTAACCCATAAGGTCGTGCAGTTATCCTGCAAACCGCAGTTGCCGGCGGTCATTACCGCCTTGGCTACTGCGCCTGATCCGTTCTCTCCAAAATTTAATCCCAAGGAACCTTATATTGCAATCTCCTATCAGCGGCTTGTAACCATGCTGTACGCAATGTGTCAAAACGGCGAGTTGAACGCGACGTTTCGACTTGAGAAAATGACCAATCAGAGTCGGGCGATGTTTGCCTCACTGAATCAGCCGCGCCCCAGTCGCAGCACCGTCAATGTTTCATCCGTGCCCACGCCAGGCATCAAAACCACCGGTGCCGGGTCCATATCGTACTCCACCGCATTGCCGGGTGAAGTTCCGGGAAAATAATCGATGGCGGGGCGGAGCACCAACGCAAAAGGCCGGGCAATAGCGCAGTTATTTCGCAAACAGAGTAATCAGGCTTTTGTCGGTAAACATGATAAAGCTCTGTCTCGCAATGGGGAATTTGCCGTGTCCGACAGCCCAATTGGGCCTGATAGTGACTGTTGCGTCCCATATCCTCAAATCCCGCGTCCACTTTATTGATTGTACCTCATCCATTTCCACTTTATTGCCGATAAACAACCTTGGATACGGTCATCAACCCGTTCCCGCGATCAGAGGCTGTCGGGCTTCTGCACGGTCCATCCGACCAATGGCTGTGGTACTTCGTGGGGGCTTGATCCAACCGTGAAAGCGAAAATAAATGGGTTGAGCCTAAAGGATGCGGCTCATAACGGTACAAACATACGGTCGATACCCGCGGTATGCCCTTTCGGGATGATGGGACCCTCCGCAGCCGACCTTGGAGCAGTTGAAAATTATGGACACGCTTACATTACCCCAGCAGGTGCAGGACTTTCTCAGTTATCTTCAGTTTGAACGCCATTTCTCTACCTATACCAGTAAATGTTACGGGGCCGATTTGCGGCAATTCGGATTGTTCCTCGCGGGGGTGCAGGACATTCCGGCCAGTGTGCTGCTGTCACAGCCTGCTACGGGCAATGCGGCGGTGAATCTCTCACGAGAAATGCAGATAAAGCAGAACGGTCAATCCAACGAACCCGCTCCCGCGCATATTGAAAAATTGCTGCTCAATGCCAATGCCGAGGATGTTCGGCGTTATTTGCAGCACATGCGGGAACATAACTACTCCAAGGCCACCGTCGCACGCAAGTTGGCCACGCTTCGCAGCTTCTTTAAGTTCCTGAACAAGCGCGGTCTGACCGGCAATAATCCCATGCTCAGTATTCGCACGCCGAAACTCGATAAACGCCTTCCTAAATTTATGACCGAAGAACAGGTTACCCGGCTGCTGCAAACACCGGACGACTCCGATATTCTCGGATCGCGCGATAAGGCCATGCTGGAAGTGATTTATTCCTCCGGCCTGCGCGTCAGCGAATTGGTGGGCTTGAATGTTGATGATCTGGATGTCGTCGGCGGGGTTATCAAGGTGCGCGGTAAAGGCAAAAAAGAACGCGTCAGTCCGGTCGGCCAGACCGCCATTACGGCTCTTGCCAAGTACATCACCCAGAGAAAAGCCATCATGACGCAGGCTTCGCCGGAGTCACCGTTGTTTATCAACAAACATGGCCAGCGCCTCAGCACGCGGTCGGTACGCCGGAAGCTGGATAAATATCTGATCGAAGCGCATCTGGATCCGGATATCAGCCCGCATACGCTGCGGCACAGTTTTGCCACGCACATGCTCAATCATGGCGCGGACCTGCGTGTGGTGCAGGAACTTCTGGGGCACCAAAGTCTCAGCACCACGCAAATATATACCCACCTGACCACCAAACGCATTCAGGATGTGTATGAAAGCGCCCACCCGCGGGCCAACGAAGTTCCCACATAATGACGAGTCATTCATCGACACATACTCTCAAAGCACCGGCGGCAACGCCGGTGCTTTTTTTTCATCGCGTTATCATGTTCGGGCCTGCGTGGGTGTCACTGGTTCCTTTTATCAGCCGATGGGTTGATGGCGCGGCGGAGGAAGCCGGCGGACTGGGCCAATATCTGATCGGCGGTGGGGGCATCGCAGCGGCGCGCATGCATGACGATGGCGCGTTTTACCTGCCCGTTGGCCTGTTGCAGCAGGATCATGGCTTCCGGGCGAGTGATACCAGTTATCTGCATGATGATGCGCGTGCCGCGATCAATTAGTTTTCGGTTTTTCAGGCAATCCACATCCACCATCACGTTGCCGTAGACTTTTCCGATCTGCGCCATGGCCAGCGTGCTGATGGTGTTAAGGACAAGTTTTGTGGCTGTCCCTGCTTTCAGGCGCGTAGAGCCAGTGAGAATTTCCGGCCCGGTGTCCAGACAAATAAAAATATCGGCCTCTGCCGTGATATGTTCACGACGGGTGCAGGCCAGGAAAATTGTTTTAGCGGATTGCTTGCGGGCCTCGGCGATGGCACCATGAACAAACGCGGTAGTACCCCCGGCAGCGATTCCCAGCACCACATCACGATTGCCCAAGTCAATGTCATGCAACGCCTGCGCTGCGGCTTGCGGGTCATCTTCGACATTTTCAATCGAGCGGGTTATCGCGGCTGATCCGCCGGCGATTATTCCGATCACCATGCCCGGATCGGAGGAAAATGTCGGCGGACATTCCGCGGCATCCAGGATGCCAAGGCGGCCGCTGGTGCCGGCACCGACATAAATCAGCCGGCCGCCGGAACGGAAGGCGTGGGCCGCCAGTTCAACGGCTTGAGAAATCGCGGGTGCCTGCTGGGCCACGGCTGCCACTGCGCGTTGATCTTCCTGATTTATCAGAAGCACCGCATCGAGCACCGGCATTTGATCCAGGCCGGCCGCCGCCGGATTGGATTTTTCCGTTTCAATATGGCTGCGGTCATGAATCATGCGGTGCCTCGGCAGAATCATTATTTGAAAACAGCGGCAAGGGTCGCTTCGGATCACCGGCCAGATAAAGCGTCTGGGTGGGGAAGGAGAATTCGATTCCCGCTTTCTCATACGCCTGCATCAAGGCCAGGTTAAAACGCTCACTATACGCCATATATCCCCAATAGTCGGTAGCGGGGCGGTAGTAATAATAGACCTGTATATTCAAAGATGCCGCATTAAATTCATTGAAGTGCACGCGGGGAGGAAACCATGTCGGTTGCGCCGCATCATGCACGCTTTCCCGGAATTCCGGCGATTCGAGAATATCTTTTATAATCTGCAGGGCCTGCCGCAATTTTTCCACCGACGTATCGTAGGGCAGCGTCACATTCATGTTTCGACGGATATAAGGCCGCAGGGAATAATTCTTGACGCTCCCATTAACAATATCCGAATTGGGAATCGTCACCAGAGCGCCGTCAAAAATCCGCAGGCGCGTGGAGCGAAATCCAATTTCTTCAACCGTACCGCTATAACCCTGGTAGGCGATCCACTGGCCCACAACATAGGGCCGATCCAGCAGCAACGTCACCGAGCCGAAAAAGTTTTTTAGGGAATCCTGGGCCGCCAGAGACACGGCCAAGCCCACAATACCCAGACCCGCCAGCCAGGAACTGATGTCGCGGCCAAATATATCCTCCATAATAAACAGCATGCCGATGATGGCCACGAAAATGCGCAGGGTTTTCCGGATAACGGGCAGAATCTGTTCTGTCAGGGGAGTGTCATGCCTGGCGATGAATTTTTTCAATACCAGTTCCACGGTGGTGACGATGTTAAAAATATACCAGAAGAACGCTATAGCCAGCAGAAGTTCGATGGTTCGTCCGCAGATATCCCGCAGAGCCGGCGTTAAGTGCAGTTGTCCCAGGCCTGCCAAAAGAAATAGAGTAAACAGGAGAAGATTTCCCGGCGCGGCGGCGCCGCTGGTCAGCAGGCCACCGAAGTGCCAGTTGCGTTTCTCAATGTCGGTTCCGAGTTTGCGAAAGGTGAACCCGGCACCTCGGCCTGCGGCTACGCCAACAAATATGCAGGCCAGAAGAATCAGCCAATTATAATAATGATTTTCATGAAGAAGCTCTTCCAGCCGAATTTGACTCGTTAAGTGTGTCATTAAACTGCCCAGTGAATGATGAATCACCGGGGCGGGAGCCGTGGCAGTTGCGGCTGGCTTCATTTGTAGCGGCAGTTGAGGCATTAGTGTTCCTATTCCGGACCGTCCTGCGGCACCCACTGATGCCGACTTCATATATTACAGGCT
>JAKBCC010000050.1 GCA_021808105.1 Planctomycetota bacterium | reverse complement strand
GGGGGGCGTCAACGAACAACGAGTCCCGGCGCGGGGCCTGTTGATTTAGTCATTTTTTGCGTACCGTCCAATATTCCCCCTTACGCCGCGCTGGGGTGAAAAAAATCCAGGCAGGACGCCTCCGGGGTGTTTTTTTCTTCCACGGCAAAAATTGACTGCCTGATTGTGTTTTTTCCCGGTTTTTCACCTGGGCAGGTGCTTTCGGCACCGCTGCCGGGGCTTATGCCGGGGCCACACCCCCTTTCACGGCTGATTCTTGGCGCAGTGCCGCCATGACGCTTATGAGCTTTTTGAGATTGAAGGCCGCCGTTATCCAACGCCACTCCATGCGTACCTTGTTGATACCACGGAGAAGGAACTGTCGAACATTCATGACGTTCTTGATAATACCGAACGGGGATTCCGCCACCGCCATGCGTTGGCTGTAAGTTTCCTTGCCCGCCGGGGTCTGTATCCGCGCCGTGGCGCGCTCCCGCACCGCATCGTATTCATCCCGGTAAACCCGCCGTTGTGTTTGGTTCTTCCGGAGGCATTGGCTGGCCAGTGGGCATTGGTGACATTGACCGCATTGATACACCCGGTAAATGCCTCTGCCGCTGTCACGTTGATAGGTTGTCGTTTCGTAGAAGCTCAAGGCCTTGCCCATCGGGCAGTAATAACGATCTGCGGATGGCTGATAAATAAAAGCCGCCTTATCGAGTACCTTGGACTGGGCATTGATCGGTAAAGCCGCCCGCTGGCTTTCCTCCACCGCCACTGTGGGATCTTCACGCACAGCCGGATTATTTTCAAATTCCTGCCGGGCCGGGATCAGGGCCTCAATCCGGCGTTCTTCTAGACCGGCCAGATTCGGGCCGCTATTAAAGCCGCTGTCGGCTAAGACCTTTTCGGGTTTTTCACCATATTGTTCTTCAATACGATCCATGGATGGTATCAGGGTCGCTTCTTCATTATTGCCCACCACCACATCGGCATCCACGATCAAGCCCCCCTTGGTCTCGGTACTGGCCATGGGAGTGTAATTCGGGGCGTAACCCCCTTGCTTATTGGGCAATACTCGGGCATCCGGGTCGGCCAGTGGAATCTGTGGCCCTTTCGCCGATACATCTGAACGCGATCCCCTCTTATCCTGCATGGCCTGTAATTCCGCCTTGGCGTACTGAAGTTTGGCTTTCCGTTGCTCCAACGTATGCAGATCAGCCGGAAGTTTGCCGGAACCCGTCGGTTGGGGGCCAAAAAGCTGCCGATCCCGCTGATCCTCCTGCTCCGCCGTCTTGAGCAACTCGGTGATCTGCTGGTCGATCTGTTGCTCCAATTCCTCAATTTTATTCTGCCGGGCCGTGTTATACCGGGCATTATTGGCCCGTACCCGCGTGCCATCGGAACATATCTGGTTCAGGCATGCCACCCCCATACCCCGTGCCAGAAGGATGATGTCACGAAAGACCTTCTTTAATTCCTTGTCAAAACGTGTGCGGAACTTGGCAAAGGTACTATGGTCAATCTGACGCCCCTCCACCAGCCACAGAAAGTCCAGCCGGTTGGTACAGGCATCCTCCAGCTTCCGGCTGGAACGAATCCCCAGCGTCAGTCCATAGAGAATCGCCCCGGCCATCACCCTGGGGGCAATCGGCGGCTGCCCGGCGACAAGAACATACTGCGACTCCCAGGCCGACCAATCCATCTGCCCCAATACCTCATCGACCAGCCGTACGGAATGGTCCGAACTGATGGCGGCATCCAAGGTGGGCGAGAACAGCACCGCCTGTTCTCGTATCATAGGTGCCTGATTCCATCGGATCATGGTGGATTCTCCGTCAACAACAACCATCCCGGCACACTGTCGGCGATGCGTAGAGCAGTATACCATAACACATAGTGTAATGCAAATGACTATACTACTAAATATAACTATTCCACAAAGGCGAATCGGGCTTGAACAGACCGGGCTGCGACAGGGTCGGCCCGCTCCGGGGCTGAGACTGAAGCTGGGCTGGCGATTGGACATCGGGCTGGCGAACCGGGACGCCCGGCGGGCGAGCAAAGACTGTGCCAATTAAATCAACAGGCCCCTCGCCGGGAAACAACGAACAACGAACAACGAGCAACGAGCCCCGGCACATGGGACAGGTACTGAATCTACTGACCAGCCACTGTAATCGTGCCTTCGTGGCGACAAACCTTTTTATTCACAAAGAGGCCGAAAGAAATTACCAACCGCAAAGAATTGGTTAGGTAATCAAATGCTCTTCGTGTCTTCGGGACTTTGTGGTGAAAAACGTTTTGTGTTCACAAGGAGGGAGCAGAGGGCGACTCGGCGAGCAACGACCAACGAGTAACGAGCAACGAGCAGTTATTCCCGGCACATCGGGATGGAACCTGGAACCCGGAACCTGGAAGAGCCGGGAAAAGATTACTAACCGCAAAAGAAGCAAAAGAACGCAAAGAAGTGGTCAGGTAATTAAATGCTCTTCGTGTCTTTGTGTCGTTGTGGTGAGAAAACGTTCTAATTCACAAGGGGGAAGCCGAGGGAACCTCAATGACCAGTGATCCATGATCAATGATCCCGGCGGCTGGGTGTACCATGTGCGCTCCGGCGGTGCCGAGGTGCTGCATTTTAGACCGTGCGCGGACGGCCGCGGGTTTCCACCGCGCGGCTGCGTGGTCGGAACCAGATCGCGTTGTTCCGCAATGATGCGGCAACCAATTGCTTTGCGTTCTTTGCGCCATTGCGGTAATAATCTCGGTGTACTCGGTGCCCGCTGTGGCAACCCCAACAGTTCACGACTATGCGAAATCGATGAAACCAGTGGATCAGAATCCAGAACCGGATCGAATCGCAGCGCTTCAGAACCGTTCTAACTCCTAAATCCCAACTCCTGAAGTCCAACTCCTCAACCATCCCTCTGTGCCCTTGTAGTAGCCACTTATCAATGCCCCCGGTGTGCCAAGATTCGCTGGCCACTGATCATTGATCACTGTTCGCCGGCCCGCCGCCAGCTCGCATTTGCTTTGCCGGCCTTGGCAAGTGTGCCCTGGCGTGCGATAATCCCGATAGATTAATGAGCCTGCGTTGGAGTGATCTGTGATTATCGCAAAAATTGTTGGTACGGTTGTTGCAACCGTGAAAGATGCCGGTTTTGAAGGCAAAAAGCTGGTGCTGGCGCAGGCGCATGTCATTAAAGACGGGCAGCTTGTACCCGGTCAAACCATGCTGGTCGCCAATGATGATCTCGGTGCCGGTCAGGGAGAATTTGTCGTGCTCACGCAGGGCAGTTCCGCCCGAATGGCTCCGAGCATGAAAAACACTTCAACCGATGCTGTGGTAATCGCGCTGATTGACCGTATTGATGCCAGCGGCCAGTTGGTATTCAAACGCAGTTAGAAATGTCTGGCACCCGCTAGCGTAAGAGGCTCTACATGTTTATCGCCATGGTAAAAGGCACCGTGACCGCCACCCGAAAGCATCCGTCCATGGCTGGCGCGAGGTTGTTAATTGTTCAGCCCATTGATCCGATCAGCAGTCAGCCCAGCGGTTTTCCGCAGGTGGCGGCGGATGTGCTGGGTGCGGCCGCTGGCATGCGGGTGCTGGTGGTAAGCGATGGGCGGGGGGTACAGGATATGCTCAAGGCGGATAACCGGTGCCCGGTGAGATTGGGAATCATGGCGTTGATTGATCCTCCTGCGGTATAGTTGAATAAAATGGCCATTGATTGCCGGATTTTGGAATAACGTATGTATTTAGGTAAAGTCATTGGTCGAATTGAAGCCCGCGTTCGACTTCCGGGATTGGAAACGCAGCGGATTGTTTTGCTGCAACCGCTGGATTTTAATCAGCAACCCATCCGATGGACACTTCTGGCCGCGGATGTCACCGGTGCGGCGGATGGATCTCTGGTATTGTTTGAAGAAGGGCGCGAGGCCGCCAATCCTTTTGACCCTCCTCTTCCGATTGATGCCTGCATCGTGGCGATTGTCGATGACTACCAGTATCAGGCGTAAATCATCGGAGTCGCCATGGGGTCGATATTGGCTTTATTTCAGATTATGCGAGTGGCCCTGGCTCTGACCGCCGTGGCGGATGTCTGGACCATCATGCTGCTGAAGCTTCCCGGGCAAGCTCCGATCAAAGACCCTGTGGCACAATTTGTGCTGGCGGCATTGGCCTCTTTTTTTCTCTATGCCTTCGGCATGGCGCTTAACGATCTTCTGGATTCACGGCGCGATCGGCTGTTTGCTCCGTGGCGGCCCATTCCCAGTGGGCGGCTCAGTGTGCCGGCCGTGATCGTGTTGAGTCTTGTTTTAATGCTCCTGGCCTTGTTCTCCGCAACCCTGCTTTCCTGGTTTGAACCGATCAACTTTCCCGTTGCACTTACATTGGCAATGGTGGTCAGTATGCTGATTGTATTCTATAACGCCACGGGAAAATTCCTGGGGTATGTTGGCTTTGTCACTCTCGGGCTGATTCGCGGCGTAAATTGCCTGATCGGTCGGCCGGATGCCGGCTTTTTAGTTTTATCGCTGTTTCTCTTTACCCATATCGCTGTGGCCACGGCCATTTCATACCGTCTGGAATCCAAACGCCCGCGATTGCGCCTTTCCGGCATCTGGAAACTTCTGATCGGAGTGGGGTTCATCGATGCCCTGGTCGTATGCATCATGCTTCTGCGCGGCAGCATTACACGCAGTGTTCTGATAGATGCAACCGGGCCTGCATTGGTGGCGATCGTTTATTTTGCATGGGTCACCAGACAAATATTTAATCATCATGAAGCGCCGAGAAAACGCGGTGAACGCATCATGCTGGTGGGGCTTTTTGCACTGTTTGCCTATGACGCATCCCTGTTGGCCGCCAACGGATCCTTCGGTGGGATGGCTATTATTCTGGTCCTTGCGGGAGTATCCTGTCTTTCCTTCTGGGCCATGCGCTTAGCCGGCAAAGGCATTACCGTGGGGCGTCCGCGATATCGCATCCGCGCTGCGCAAAAATAAGTAAGGGCGTTGGAAAAGCCGAGTCATCAATCCACCGGGCTTGCTCAAATGGCGATACGGTTATAATGGCCGGTTGACCTGCGGGCTGCAATTTGGCGCAGGTGAATGTCGGCCCGCTTTTCACAGGTGTCGCATGATCGGGGGTACCGATATGGAAGCTATGCAATGCACCTATTGTGGAACGGCTTTTCCCATGACTGATAACGTCACGCCGGTTGGAATGAACTGTCAGGCCTGCGGAGCTCCACTACCGCCGAGCGTTATAACGCCGCCAATGCCTACGCCCGCCCCCTGGGTTGCCGCAAACAGATTGCAAACGTCGCGGAGCAGTCCCGCTATGAGCCTGCTGGGGTTCGTGCTCTTCCTTCTTTTGGGGTTATGTTTCCTGGGCGTGTTCCTGATGGCCAGTCACCATCAGCCGGGTGCTCCCTGGTTTGGCAGCCGTGAAACCCGCACGGCTGGCGGATGGAAGTTCACCAATTCCGATGGCAGCATCGTTGAAGTTAACGGTCCGAACCTCAGTGCAAGCCAAGCCCGTGAGATGGCGAATTTTGCAACGCAGTCGACCGCAGCGAACCAGAGCAAGTAGCAGTGGGTTTATGGTGCACACACTGTAAGAAGTCCAATTTCCGACGATCTGTTTTTCCGCCAAACTGGAGTAAGCCATAATGAAATCCAAAACCGCACCGCAAAAATCTTCTTCCGCTGGCCCGGCGAAAAAAAAAGAAGACCTGTCGCCGCACCAACGTGCCAAGCTGATCCAGATATTGCAAGCCCGTTTTGCGCAGAATATGCAACGCCATCCGGATATGCAGTGGAAAAGTGTACAAGCCAGGCTGGAAGCCAATGCGGCAAAGCTCTGGTCACTTAATGAAATGGAGAGAACTGGCGGTGAGCCGGATGTTGTCGGTTTCGACCGCATCACCGGCGAATTCATCTTTTACGATTGCTCTGCGGAGAGTCCTGAAGGCCGCCGCAGCGTTTGCTATGATCGTCAAGGCCTGGAATCGCGCAAAGAACATCAGGCGGCAAATACGGCAATGGATATGGCAGCAGCCATAGGCATCGACTTGCTGACGGTGGAACAGTACCGCAATCTGCAGAATCTCGGAACCTTTGATGCCAAAACATCAAGTTGGCTTAAAACGCCGCCTGATATCAGAAAACGTGGCGGCGCTATTTTTGGCGATTATCGTTACGGCAATGTATTCGTGTATCACAACGGTGCGCAATCATACTATGGCGGCCGCGGATTCCGCGGCTCTTTGCGTATCTGATTGCGCCGCTGTCCGCTGACTCCGGATTATCATCACATGCGCCCGGGTGTGCCGGGCGAAAAGGATATCTGCAAAAATGGTCCGGGTGAGATGGAGCGGGTCTTCCCAGTTCCTGCCCGCATCAATGCGCCAACTGGGCCTTTTCGCGCCAGCGGTAGCTTTCGCTTTGGCTCCATGTGGTAAAGATGCGGTTGAAAATTTCTTCGTCGGCTACCGTGAGTTTCTGATTGCGGCGCTCCATGACAATGCGGGCTATTTCCAGAGACTTTTCATAATCCAGATGTTCTATGCCGGTTTCGGTCACCCATGCAAAACTGGGAATAAACTTCGGCGGACGGCTTGAGAGAATATGGCTGGAAAATCCAACCACGGTGCCGGTGCTCAGCATGGTTCCAATTCCGATTTTGGCATGATCCCCGATAACCGATCCCATGAATTGCAGCCCGGTAATGCGATCTTTTCCACTGATTGGAACACGTACAATGCCGTATGTATTCTTCAGGTTGCTGGTGGTGGTACCCGCGCCAAGGTTTACCCATGATCCGACAAAACTCTGGCCTAAAAAGCCGTCATGCTGTTTGTTGGAATAGTCCTGGAATGTGCAGCCGATGACTTCACCGCCTACGCGGCATCCCGGTCCAAAGGCGCAATCCTCGCGAATATCGGCTCCGGTGCGGATGACACTCTCGGGGCCGATATACACCGGTCCGGTTATAACGCTGTTGGCGCGAATTTGCACGCCGCGTTCAACAATAATCGGTCCATTGCGGGCATCGAGCACCGCCCCGGGCAGAATTTGCACATCCTGCCCGATGTACATGTTTTCAGATTTCAGCAGGTGCGCTCCGGGCATCGGGTCGCTTAACTTCGCGGCACCGCGGCGTTGAAAATCATCGAGAAGTATTTCGTGCTGATTTCCCAGCAGATTCCATGGGTAGCGGATCATAACAGCGTCAACCAGACCGGCGCTGATGGTGGTGATAAGCTTTTCCAGAATACGGGATCGCACAATGCGTTTAAGATCCAGTTCGGCCAGTTTTGCCGGCGACAAATGAACCCATGTAAAATCTTCGCCGGTCATTCCCGCGGTATCAACGGGTGGGTACTCAAATGGATGTGTCATCAGCCAGCGGGCGTTAATAAACACCGTGCTGCGCGTCATGTCGATTTTTGGGTTTACCGGAATGCGCAGCGTTTCGCGCATTTTGGCTTTAATGGTATCGCGCACGATAATGCCGCTGGGTGGCCGCGGTAAATGCCGCAACATTCGCTCCAACAGCGTCTCGGCCCCGCAACGCAGCAGCGCCGCGGGGCGGGTATAGGTCAAAGGATAAAGATCCTCCAGTCGGAAATCTTCAAGGATATAAATGGGTGGCTGTGAAGACGGTGCGTCCATGGCAAGCCCTGTCGTATGTATTTCATCCGGGCCGGAATTCATTGCCGACCCCCGCTCTCTTCCACCTCATCTTATCGGAAAGAAGCCGCCCGCACCGATAAAAAAAGCGAACATTAATTCAAAATGATGAAAGATGCGGTGTTTTCTTTGACCTCTCTGTTGCAGGAAAAATACGGAATGACCGGTGTTTACTGATCTTTCGGCGGTTTGCCGTGTCCCTCGGAAATATGGCGCTGCCGGCCTGCGGCCCAGTTTTGCACATCCAGCGCGTCCAAAAAATCGGTCTTCAGGGCCACCGCCTCTGGAATATTGGCTTCCGGAGATTTCCGCCAATCGGGAATGTGTTCCCCGCATATTCGCAAATGAATATGTTTAAGCATGGGCCGACACCAGCCGCAGCCGGTACCGGCGGAAAGACAATCAGAAATCTGTGAAGCGTGCAACGGCTTTTCAACACGGCAAAACGTCTCGATTTTACGCAATCGAACGTGAAAGCAGAAACAGACCATGTCATCAGGTTTCAGGGCCATGCAGTTATTATACGGGTTATCCGGTTCATTTGGCCGCCGACTAAAAAAATGTTTCCAGCGGCTTGGCTATCTTTCGACACCAAACGGCTGAGAAATATCGCCGGGATCATTTCTGTAGGGCGGTGCCTATCCTGCCAAGATCGTCTCGGATGGCTGCCTGCGTGTTATTCTCGGCAAATCGAAGCAATTGTTTAACCAGACGTGGTTGCATTTCGTGTTCGAGTTCGCGGTCGATCGCCTCGCGGTCACTCCGCTGGAGCTTGTGCCAGGGAATCGCATCTCCGGGCTTTATCCCCTGCTTCCCAAGCTTACTGCCAAGCTCTCCGCCGTACTGAGTGCCGAACCGAAAGGCCAATTGCTGGCGGACGATTTTCAATATTTCCTTGCCAGCCCAATCCGTGCGCCAATTGGCTACGCCATTGCCAGACTCCGGTGATGCAGTTGACCATTGGCGGAATATTCCCAATAGCTCCTCCCTTCCCGGCGGCGGAGATTTGCTGGTACCGGCGGCAGCGAACCGCGCCCGCCATTGGTCAAAGGCATCGACCAGCCTCGCTTCCACCTCTTTCGTATCAACTGCTTTCAAACCATTTTCGCCCCAGAGAGGACGACCTCCAACATACAGAGATGGCGATCCCGTTTGTCCGGCGGCAGGATCACTTGCTTCCCACCAGCGGCGAATGCGATAAACCGAGGCTTGTACGGCTTGGAATACCGCCAGTGATTTGACGGATAATTCGACAGCGGATTTAACATCTTCGCTCTTGCAACCAAACCATTCCTTCATAACCGGAATCAGAATATCATCGTCGAGAAAATAGTTTTCTACTTCATTGCGGCTCCATGTAAACCAACCTCGAACGGCGACTCCGCGCCTCTGATCAAGCTCCGTAAAGCGATCAATTGAGTCCTGTTGAGCTTCTTGGTCGCTACGAAAATCACGATCTTCAATGCCAACGATCTTGACCTCGCGGCCAAAGGCATCGGCCATCGCCCGCATTCCGTGCCCGGTGCCGCAAGCCCAGACATCCACCCGTAGTCCGCCAGCAGTTTGGGTTCTGTACCAGCGGCCCAATAGTTGCGCCTCGTAGCCAATAACGTCCCCTTCGCACAACAACGCCACCGGCGCTGACCCGCGGTAATACCCGGTGTTCTTATGCAGCGGATCATTCGGCATGTGCATTCTCGGTTGGTGATTCCAGTGATCCCATGTCAACTAATGCATTATCCTCTGCTGCAAGCTGCCGCAGTTCAGCACTATGTGTCGTAAGAATAAACTGGTTGTTTTTTCCCATCTGCGGCAGCGCATCATAGAGTTGGCGGACCCAAAACGGATGCAGGTGCAATTCAGGCTCATCAATTAAAATTAAGCTATTATTGACCGGGCGCGGGAACGTGAATTGAATAAGGTAATCGAGGATAACGTGTTCGCCGCTGGCCGCGCTGCGGAATGGATACTCTCTTCCATCCTCTGCTAACAAAGGAGTTTCGCCGTACCGCGGATGGTCCAGCCAGTACCCTTTATACTCTTTAGGGCCGCAAATTTGAAGAAACCGTTTCTGTAAGGTGGCTTCCCATTGCGACCGTTCGTCATCGCGCTGCGCACCCTGTCCGTGCGCAAACTCACCCAATCGCCGAAGAGCCTCTACAACAGTAACTTCGTTCATGCCAGTCGAATCATCCGTCGCCCCATCCCGTTCATTAGTGAGGCCCCAACGTGCGTCACGGTTCTGAGAAAAGAATCGCAGCATACCCACCTCGTGGACATCCTTAAGATCCTTCAGCGCGCGCTGTTTCCATCCACGCCAAGCGTATTTTGCGCCGGCTAGCCACACCGTACCTGCGTTTTGCGGTGAGAATAGATACGATGTTGGTTCCGAGGTGCCATCCCTTCGAATTGGCGGTGGGTACTGCCAACGCACGGTGAGAGCCTTATCAGGAAAATTCGGCGGCGGCTCGAGCGGTTGCTTCCCTTCCTGCGCTCGAATTTCGGCGGTGTCCCTGAAAACCCTCCTGATAGCATCCATCTCCGCAGAGTCAAAGGTAAGCGTTATATCAATGCGCGCGTGTACGGGGCGGCGACCAGTCGGATCTGAACGATGAATATCGTCTTCGCTTGGATCGGGTACATCTCGAATTCGCGCTCCCATCGCGCCTCGAAGCGCCTGGACGATGGCGTACAATGCCGATGTCTTTCCAGCACCATTAGGGGCCGCCAGTACCGTGACCGGTCGGATTTTTCCCAGCCCATCCGTGAAATCGAACGATTGGTGTTTAATGGCACGGAAGTTCACGATGTTTAAATGGCCTATATGCATAATGAACATATTAGCAGAACCGTTTTGACGTTGCCATACCAACCAACATCGCCGACTAAAAAAATGTTTCCAGCGGCTTGGCTATCTGGCGGAAGGCGGCGGTGGGCAGATGGACGGTTCCCCATGATTCTGACCGGGCACGCATGTGTTCGCGGTAATCGGTTATGCTAATCGCCAACATGCCGTACCAGCGTTCCTGGAATTGAAAGAGGTCTGTAAATGGCGATTTTTCAGGCTCGGCGGGCCAATGATACATGAATACAAACATCGCGGTAAAGCCGGAGCCGAAGATTTCCTGCCATTGCCGCAAGTCATCGATATCCAGACGGGTGGTCCAATTGGGAAGCGATGTTCCCGATTTTACCGGACGGCACGCCCGGCCCTTTACATCCACCAGCAGATTGTTGCCGCGCGGATGATAGACAACAAAATCAAAACTTTTCAGTTTGGCTCCGGCGAACAGAGCCTTTTTGGCCTCATCAACGGCAATGTACGGCAGGCCTTTGCGCCGCAAATAATCTTCAAAGGCGGATTCATAGTGACTGGTGCGTTTGCTGCGTGGTCCCACGGTCAGACTCCCTCATAAAAAATATAAAATCTCGCATGGCGGCACCGAGATCGGCCGCGGGTTGCCACCACGCCGCTGTGCGGGAGGACGGTATTGGGTCCTGGCGCGTGCAAACGCGTCATGGAACAAGCGGTGGTCTAACTGCAAATTCCTTGTCATGGTTTAAGCATTCCATGCACACGATCCGGTACATCCGCAATAGCAATTTCCGCTTCTGTGCGGTCGGTAAGATTCTTAAGTTTAATCATGCCCCGGCTCACTTCTTCCGGCGCCAAAATCAGAGCCACGCGAGCACCGCAGCCGGAGGCTTCCTGCAGCAGTTTGCCGATATTGCGGGTGCTGCGGTAGCTGGTTTGCACATTTAACCCCGGCCGTGTGATAGCGCTGTGATCGGCATTCCATTGAGACCTCCGCAACCTGGCAACGAGTTGATCTGAAATGGTGGCGTCTTCCAATGCATTGATAACAAATACATCCGCCGGCGGCATTAGATTTGCCGGCAGCCTGTTGCGTTCGCGCAGAAGAATTTCCAGCACCACATCGCCCATGCCGAAGCCCACCGCCGGCATGGCCGGGCCGCCGAACATTTCAATGAGTTTGTCATATCGACCGCCGCCGGCAATGGCCCGATTCTGGCCCTGTGCATCGACAACTTCAAACACAAAGCCTGTGTAATAGGCCAATCCGCGCACCACGCTTAAATCGAAGCGGCATATTTCGGCCAGACCGCTGTCCGCCAGTCGCTTTTCAAAAGTTTTGATGGCATCAGTGACTGCAACGGGCCAAGAGTTCATCCACGTGGTCAGAACTTCCGGCGAAGTACCAGCCGAGGCGATGGTTTCAAAGTGTTCGCACTCTCCCGGCGTACAGTGCTGCTCCTGATAGAGAGCTTTACGGGCGGCAAAATCATATTTCTGCAGTCGATCGAGAATGTAATAAGCATTGCTGACCCGATCCGGTGCCACAAAAGTACTCGTAAGCGCCTGGGTTAACAGTTCACGGTGATTCCAGCCAATATGAATATCCGCCGCGGTAAGGCCGCATTCCATCAGGGCGTCCACGCAAACCGCAATGCATTCACGATCCGCGCGATCAGACGCATCGCCGATAAAATCAACATTCCATTGGATAAATTCCCTCAGCCGCCCTTTCTGTGGTTGCTCGGCACGGTAGCAGCGAGGGATGGAGAACCACTTGATGGGGCGGGGCAGACCGGCGGCTTTTTGTGCCACCATTCGGGCCAGGGTGGGTGTAAACTCAGGCCGCAGGGCCAGTTCGCGTTCACCCCGGTCTGTAAAGGCAAAAAGCTGCGAGACAATTTCATCACCGCTTTTAACTCTATAAAGATCCAATGATTCAAAAGTCGGGCCATCAACTTCCTGAAAGCCGTGGCGAATCGATACTTTCCGCCATATATCTTCAATAAAACGCCGTACCGCCATATCGGAGGGGTAGAAGTCGCGTGTTCCTTTTGGTGCCTGAAAATTCACTGTCATACCAAAGAGTTTACGCGAGAATCGGGAATTTTTGAAGCTGGTGCGGAAAACACGGCGGACCCCACATGCGGTGAACAACGAACGCGCGCTCGCAATGGTCTCTTGCCTGCATCTCGCTGATCTGATGCATTACAGAATCAGTTGTGGCCAACCTGCCGGCCAAACTCCGCTTTTCCCGCATCGGGTATCCACGTGAATTCAGCATCGTTTGCAAATAATTCTCAACACAATGGCTGGTTACATTCCAGTTGTCCCGGAGGCCCCTGACCAGAAGGGGCTTGCTCTCAACAAGGCCGGTTCATTGTGCTGTGAACTATGTCGCTGACGGATTAATTGGATCATGCATTGATTTGCTATCGACAAACGTCAGGTGGCGGAATCGCCGAAGAGGCTCAAGTCGCTGAATTGTATTTTAATGTGGCAGGGTGGTACGGTTTACCGTCCGTTCTGTCCGTTTCGGCCGGTGATCAGGCGGGTCCCGGAGGCTGATTTCCGCAGAAAAATCCGGACAAGATCGAAGCGTGCGAAAATCTTGAGCTTAGCGCATAATGGCGGGAGGTTTATCCGGCGGCAAACGGGTGCCGGGAGATGAACCGTTGCAGGAGCGTTATGGCTGTTTATCGGATTGAAATTCATCCTCAAAATCCGGCAGATGATCCGGCTGGTACGGCAGTGCTGGCGGAAATTCGGCAACTGGGCATTGCCGAGGTGCATGGCGTGCAGACCGCGCGGATATTTCTGCTGCAGGGATCCCCGGAAATATTGACTCATGCTCAAGTGCATAAGATAGCTTCGCAACTACTGGCGGACCCGGTAACCGAACGGGTGGTTGTGGGACATGAAACTGCCGGTGCCGGTCGATTGGTTGAAGTACATTTGAAACCCGGGGTGATGGATCCAGTGGCGGCCAGCGCGGAAATGGCCATTGCGGATTTATTGGATTTGCCCCGACAACCTGTGGCCATTCAGGTGCGGACGGGGCGGCGGTATGTGTTATCCGGCCATTTAACGCCTGAAACTTCAACCCAAATTTCCCGGCGGCTGCTGGCAAACGATTCCATTGAGCAGATTCACGAAACAGCCTTTACGCCGGCGGAATTTCCGCAGGGCAAGGCGTATGAATTTCGACGTGTGGAAGTTCCAATCCGCAATCTTACTGACGACCAGCTTCAGCAGTTGTCCCGTCGCGGCCATCTGTTTCTGGATCTTGCGGAAATGAAAGCCATTCAGGAGCACTTTCGTACATTGGACCGTGAACCCACGGATGCGGAACTTGAAACGCTGGCGCAAACATGGAGTGAACACTGCGTTCATAAAACCCTGAAAGCTCAGGTGCACTTTTCCCATCATCCCGCCGGATTAAATGAAGATGATGTCCATGAACATCACGCAGCGGGCGACCAGATGGAAGTTATTGACAATCTGGTCAAGTCCACGATATTCCGTGCCACCAAAGAATTGGATTTGCCTTGGACACTCAGTGTATTTAAAGATAATGCGGGGGTTATCGCACTCGATGACCAGTGGGCGGTGTGCATGAAAGTGGAAACGCACAATCGTCCGTCAGCCATTGAACCCTACGGCGGCGCGGCAACGGGTATCGGCGGTTGCATACGCGACGTGATCGCCACCGGCGGCGGAGCCAGGCCGATAGCCAGCACAGATATATTTTGTTTCGCCGATCCATCTACGCCTAATGAACAGGTGCCCGCCGGGGTGCTGCATCCGCGGCGGATTGCCCAACGAGTGGTTGCCGGCGTGCGGGACTACGGTAATCGCATGGGTATACCTACGGTGAACGGTGCTGTTTATTTTGACCAGAGATATATTGGCAATCCGCTGGTGTTCTGTGGATCGGTGGGGTTGTTGCCCCGGCATCTCGCCGACAAGCGCAATGCCCAGGCGGGCGATCGGATTATTCTCATTGGTGGACGCACCGGCCGGGATGGTATTCATGGGGCCACATTTTCCAGCGATGTTATCACCGACAAACACGGTGATGAATTCAGCCATGCGGTGCAGATCGGCAATGCCATAACTGAAAAAAAGATGCTCGACGTGATTCTGCAGGCGCGAGAATCCGGTCCGCTGTACAACGCGATAACCGATTGTGGTGCCGGCGGTTTATCCAGCGCCATTGGTGAAATGGGATCACAAACCGGAGCCACCGTGGAACTCGATAAAGTTCCGCTGAAGTATGACGGCCTGAATTATGCGGAAATCTGGATCAGCGAGGCCCAGGAACGCATCGTCCTTTCAGTGGCACCGGAAAATGCGGCGGGAATTCTCGAATTGGCGGCCGCTGAGGATGTCGAAGCCACAGATATCGGCCTGTTTGACGGGTCAGGAAAATTGACCCTGCGGTATCAGGGGCAAACGGTTGGCTGCATGGATATGGAATTTATTCATGACGGTCTGCCAAGCCCGATTCGCCAGGCGGTATGGCAGGAGCCGGTGTTGCCCAAAGCTGTTGTGGCCGAGCCAACCGATTATGCCGCGACGTTAAGCCGGCTGCTGGCGATGCCGACCCTGGCGAGCAAGCATTGGATCATCCGTCAGTATGATCATGAGGTGCAGGGGGCAACGATCGTTAAACCGCTGATCGGTCCCGGTGGCGATGGGCCGGGAGATGCCGCTGTGATTGCGCCGGTTCCCGGTAGCAGTCGCGGCGTGGCTCTGGCGAATGGGTGTCAGCCACGATTGGGAGATCTGGATCCGTATCAGATGACATTAAGCGGTATGGATGAAGCCATTCGCAATATTGTGTGCGTCGGAGGCGATCCGGAAACCACGGCACTGCTGGATAATTTCTGCTGGCCTAAATGTTCGGATCGCATGCACCTCGGTGCCCTGGTGCGGGCATGTCAGGCCTGTTACGACGGAGCAATGGCTTTTCGCACGCCGTTTATTTCCGGCAAGGATTCGCTATCCAATGAATTTATCACCGATGAAGGCAAGCGAATCTGCATCCCCTATACCTTGCTGATCAGTGCCATCAGCATTGTTCCCGATGTTTCACGATGTATTACCATGGATGCCAAGGCGGCTGGAAATTATCTCCTGCTGGTTGGGCAAACGCATCGGCACATGGGCGGTTCGTGGTATTACGCATTACACAATCAGAATGGTCGCAGTATTCCCTCGGTGGATTTGGCCACCGCGCCGGGCGTGCATAAGAAAATCGCCGGGCTAATTGCCGCAGGATTGGTGGCCAGCGCCCACGATCCGTCGGAAGGGGGGCTGGCGGTGGCCCTGGTGGAGATGCTCTTTGCCGGACGGCTTGGGGCGGAAATTGATCTTACCGGTGTACCACATGATAATGAAGTGGATCGGGACGATATTTTGTTATTTTCCGAATCTCCCACGCGCTACCTGCTGGAAATTAAGCCGGAACATCTTGACGACGTATTGCGCCGTCTCAGGGGCTTGGCATTCGGTATTTTGGGGCGCGTTACGCATGAGCCAAACCTGGTGGTGCAATCCATCGGCGGGAAGGAAATTATCAACGCGTCCGTCGACGAGTTCCGACGGGCATGGTGCCATACACTTGATTGGTGAGGTGCGATATGCCCGTTTCCGCGATATGCGATTGTCAGCGCAGACCGCTTTTTTCGGCTGGCCACACCAGGATTGCGACACGTTCTCCTGTGCCGGCTGATATGCGGACGCGTTTCTGGCGCGGACACGTTGTTGAAGGCATATTTACGCGTTGCCATCAAGATCTCTGAAAAAATGGCGCGGAAAGAGATCGGTAAATGATGCGATGCTCGATGGTCCATTTAGGCGAATGATTGTGCCGGACTGCGGTTCGGATGGATATCGGTCTGGCGCTTGATTTATCAATAAAACGCATCGACTATCGCTAACAGAAAAACCAAGATCGGCACGCAATGCGGGTGCAGTAAACCGCCAGTGCTCCGGTTCCGCGGCGGGGGGATTGGCGAAAGGCCGAGGTAATGCTCGCATGGGCTTTGCGGTCAACCGAGTCTCGCGAGTAAAAGGATGTCGGAACGGTAAACAGCGGTACGCGTCAAAGAGTGTTCAGGAGTCATGAAAATGCTGTACTGGGCGGTGATATTTTTGATTGTGGCGATTATCGCCGGGTCGTTCGGTTTTTTGGCTGTCGCCGGACTGGCCACGGAAATAGCCAAAGTTCTTTTTGTGGTTTTTTTAATCATTTTTGTGATCTCTCTTATCAGAAGTTTTCGCGGCAAACGGTAACGCCGAAACGCAAAAGCTGGATTTCTGGTGGCGTTGATAACTGATTCTACGGTAATAACTGCCGCGCATTGGCAACGGATGTGCGGCAATTCATTTGTTCATAGCAGGCGTGGCCCTCTGGATGCCGGCATTGATTCCTCATAGTCCGTGGCCAAGGTTGTCCGCATGCCGATGTCACATATTTGGCTCATGTCGAATTTAAGTCATTCGGCCTCGCGCAGCGAGGAACGTTCAACTGGCGGGAAGGGCATTCGGAAGCAATCGCAGGCCAGCGGAGTTATTCAACAACCACGGCTGTTCCGTAGCAGAGCACTTCCGAAGAACCGCTTTGTCCGCCGAGGTCCGCGGCGTCATATTGCACGCCCACCACCGCATTGGCTCCCAACTCCGCAGCCTGTTGAGCCATGATTTCAAACGCTTCATTGCGGGCCTGTTCGCACATCATGATATAGCTGCGATTGCGCCCTCCGACAATGGACTTCAAGCCGCCCATAAACCCCTGGCCAATGGTTGGCGTTCGAACGACAATTCCGCGCACCAAACCTTTGTATTCAATAATTCGGTGTCCGTCGATACTGTTGGTTGTGGTAATTATCATAAATGCACCATGATCCTTTGCAGGTTCACATCGAGCAGTGGATGTGGTCCCCGATGTATAACCGCCGCAGATAGTAACGTATGGGGTGTATTGAACGCAACAATTTGCGGTATTTATATCCGGTGACAACTTACGCAGTGGGGGGCTATTCCCGTACGGTCCGGCGAAGTTTGGCGGGTGCGGCCAAGGTGCGGCCGGATGGAGCATGGATACCCAAGGCTGCAAGGGCATCATTCTGGACGATATTACGCAATACTTCACGCGGAATCACCGGCATGGGGGAACCCATGGCAAATTGATTGATGTTATAGAGTGTATCAATACAATCCGCAGCGCTTGAAAATGGAAAATCGCTGCCAAACAGAAGCCGGCTGGTAACCTGCATCTGGTAGGCACGCAATAAGGCATCCCATGCGATCCAGGGTCGGCGCAGCAGTCCCGCGATCCCGGCATATGTGTTGTTGTGCTTGGCTAAAAGGGTCAAGGTTTCATCAACCCACGGGTAGCCGAGATGACTGATAACCAATTTAAGATCGGGAAAGCTGCGGGCTATTTCATCCAGCAGCAGGGGGCGGGCATATTCCAAACGGGTATGGGCGGAGAGATAGGGGCCGCTAGTGAAAATAACCGGCAATTTCAGTGCCGCTGCGGCTTCATAAATACGCATGGCCTGAGTATCGCAGGGGTGAATATCCTGGGCGGCGGGGGAGATAACCAGCCCCTTGAGGAACGTGCTGCGTCCAATTTCGGCCACCTGCGCCAGGGCCTCCGGTTCCGTCGGATCAAGTCCGGCAAAGCCGATCATTTGATCGGCATGTTCACTGCAGTAATCAGCTATCAGATCATTGGGAATGTACGCTCCAAGATTACGGCTCTTAAAGCCCAAAACAAAGCAACGTTGCACCGGTTCGCAGGCCAGCCAGTGTGATGCGGTATCAGCTTTTGGCAACAGGCGGATTTGCTCATGGCCAAAGCGGGTTGGTTGGGCAATGCGGTTAATGGCCTCGCGGCCAAGCTGTTCCGGGCTTTGCCAGATGCTGGTATGACAATCAATAATCATTGTCCCCCAAGATACTCTCTGCGCGGGGGGCGGGCAAGAGTGGTCGATATACCGGGTGTTGGATTTGCCAATGTTTGCTTTACGGAATAGTCCTGAAGGCATAAAGTATCGCTTTAGAATCTTCTGGAGTGCGAAATGATGAATGTCGATGTGGTGGAAAAGGTGAATAATCCGGTGCGCGTCGGGCAAATTGGCATAGGCGGTGGCATCGGGCCTTTGCACTTGGAGGAGATGGAAAAAAATCCGAATTTTACCATTGTGGCGGGATGCGATTCGCGATTGCAGAGTGAGACCGTTGCAAAACATAGTGCAAGAATTACCGCGCTGGGTGGAAAAATTTATTCCGATTACCGCGAATTGCTTGCTGATCCGCGCGTGGAAGCAGTGTGTATTGCGGCACCGCATTTTCTCCATCGGGAAATGACTGTCGCTGCGTTTGAGGCGGGCAAGCACGTGCTGGTCGAAAAGCCCATGGCGATTCACCCGGATGATTGCCGCGCAATGCTTGATGCCCAGAAGAAATCCGGCAAGGTTGGGGCGGTGCAAATGCAGCATGTGGGCCGAAAATCAATGCTTGAGCTACGCCGCCATATTCAGGCCGGCGCGATTGGTTCAATGAAGGAAATTTTTCTATCCAGTTTATGGTGGCGCGAAAATCCCTATTATGAACGGGTAGCCTGGGCCGGAAAAAAAATGTTCGGCAATAACTGGAATCTTGACGGGATTATGTTCAATCAGGCCATTCACTTTATTAATCAAACCTTGATTTTATGCGCTCCGGGCGATTTGCCGACGGTGGCTGGAACCCGGGATGTGGAAGTAGCCTTGTACAAATTTCATGATACGTCCGCTTTGGAAATGGAAGATTGCGCGTTTATTACCGCCGGGCTTGACACCCCTGATGCGCCTCGGCTTTGGGCCATTGCCACAACGTGCAGCCGGGTGGATCGGCATTCCATTGAAATCATTGGTGAACGTGGCAGAGCTTTATGGAATGGCACGGGGTATTTATTCGTTGATGGACAACCCGCACAGGAATTCACGGATGATAATAAGGAATTTGGCGGTTCTTCGCGCGTGTTCAACAGCTTTGCCGATGCGGTACGGACCGGCTCGCGGCCGATAACGGATTTTTCCGCCATTTGCAAAACAACGGATTTTGTATTCTCATGTTATCAGAGGGCTGATTGGAAAATCAAAAAAGCCCCCTGGAGTGCTACGGATGTGCTGCCGGAAGTGTTTCGTCAGGTGCATCAGCAGCGTAAACTGCCGGCGGCATTAAAATCCGCACCGGCTTGGGCCTAAGCGGCGGCCATTCTGAAAACCTATTGGTATGGCAGCTTGCCTGCAGCAAACAGGAGTCGCATGTGTCAACAGTGAATACCGCCGGTGGTAAAGCCCGGCAGGATGTAATGACATTTCCCAATGGACTGACATTGCTTGTGGAATCTATGCCGGGTGTGCGCTCAGCGGCGATGACGCTGCTGACGCCGATGGGAGCCGCATCCGACCCTGCGAACGCTCTGGGCAGTGCCAATGTTCTGGCGGATTGGATAACGCGCGGAGCCGGGGAAAGAGACAACCGGGCACTTACCGACTATCTCGACTCGTTGGGCGTACAGAGATCCGCAAGTGCGGAAACGGTCTTTATGCGCTTCAGTGCTTCGATGCTGGCCGATAAGTTGCCCGAGGTGTTGCCGGCATACGGCGATATATTATTGCGGCCCCGGCTGCCGGAGTCCGGTTTTGGTCCGGCCCGTGATCTGGCCATGCAGCAACTGGACGCCATTGAAGATGAACCATCCCAAAAGCTCAATCTTTTAATTAAGGCCCGGCATTTTGCGGAACCTTACGGCCGACCGGTGGTGGGGAAAAAGGAGCATCTCAATGCCTTGACGCCCGATGCATTGCGCAAAGATTTCCAGAGCCGCTCCACCGCCCGTGGTTCCATTCTGGCTGTCGCTGGCGCTGTAGAATTTGCCGCCGTGCGGGACCTGGTAGAACAGCATTTTGGCGTCTGGCAGTCACAAGAACCGGTTCAGCAGCCGGTGCATGCGGCGGAGGGAGGGGTGTTTCATGAACAGCAGGCCAGTAATCAGGTGCAAATCGGTCTGGCGTTCGATGCGGTCGCGGAGGCGGATCCTGACAGTATTGTCTTACAATTGGCGATGAATATTTTAAGCGGCGGCATGGGGGCGAGGCTCTTTTCTGAAATTCGGGAAAAGCAGGGATTGTGTTACGCCGTCAGCGCCGGATATATGAGCCTCAAGCACATCGGCGCGGTTCTCGGCTACGCCGGCACGGTGCCGGAGCGGGCCCAGAAAACATTGGATTCGTTCCTGCATGAATTGCAGCGGTTCAGTTCCGGTGCCCAGCAGGATGAGCTTGACCGGGCACAGGTGGGCATGAAGGCTCGCGTGATCATGAACGGTGAAAGCTCGGCCGCCCGGGCTGCGGCGATTGCCCATGATTTTTATCATTATGGCCGCCCCCGCACCCTGGATGAATTACGCGCCCGCATCGAAAGCGTTGATCTCAAACGGCTCAATGCATTCCTTGAATCGCATAAGATCGGTAAATTGACGGTGGTGACCATTGGCCCGGCTCCGCTGGCGGTTCCGGTCGATCTGATTGGTTAATGACAATGCAGGCATGGTTCGGCGGGTGTCCCATGGGGCACCGCCGTCCGGCCGTACAAATCCCGGAGATTTTTTACATGGTGACATTTAAACATACACAACTGAAAAACGGCATGGATATTGTGGCTGAGATAAATCCCGAGGCGCAAAGTGTGGCCATCGGATTTATGGTTAAAACCGGTGCCCGGGATGAATCCGGTGAAGTCAACGGAGTTTCGCATTTCCTGGAACACATGATGTTCAAGGGTACTTCGCACCGTTCCAGTGCGGATGTGAATCGTGAGTTCGATGCCATGGGGGCGCGCAACAATGCTTTTACCAGCAATGAAGTCACCTGTTACTGGGCGCATATTCTTCCCGAATTTTTGCCCGATGCGCTGGATTTGCTGGCTGATATGATGCGCCCGGCATTGCGGGGCGAAGATTTTGACATGGAAAAAAAGGTCATCCTGGAGGAAATCGCGCTGTACCTGGATCGTCCCGGACATGTGCTGTACGAAGCGGTCATGGAGGATCACTTTCGTAATCATCCTCTGGCCCACTCGGTTTTAGGAACCAAAGAATCCATTACCGCGCTTACGCGCGATCAGATGCAAACGTATTTTGATGCGCGATATGGCCCCGGGAATATGGTGCTGGCGGTGGCCGGCAAACTGGATTTTGATGAACTCGTGCGACTTTCAGAGCAAAAATGCGGCCACTGGAAACATCTGGATGTGCACAGGCAATATCCGGCGGCGGAATTCAGGGGCGGCGTGCGGCATATTACCGATCCCAAGCTTAAACGCCATTACGTGGCCATGATTTGTCCTGGCCCGTCCGCGCAGCACGATGGTCGTTATGCCGCACAGGTGCTTTCCGATGTGATTGGTGATCATGATGGATCGCGACTGTATTGGGCGCTCGTTGAGCCGGGGCTGGCGGATGAAGCGGACTTTTCATTTTACCCGCACGACGGCATGGGCAGTTTTTTTGCCTATGCATCATGCGATCCGGCACGGTCCGGGCAGGTGGCGGAAATCCTGCGGGGCGAATTGAAAAAAATCTGCGACAATGGTCTGACCGATCAGGAAATTTCCCGCAGTAAAAACAAAATCGCTACCGCGGCGGTGTTGCAGGGTGAATTGCCGCTGGGCCGCATGCGCAATATCTGCTCGCGCTGGATTTACAACCAGGAATACAAGACGCTGGAGGAAGATTTACAACTGCTGGAAGGTGTTGACGCGGCGGCTATTAAAAAAGTCATCCACGAATTCCCCTTCAGCCCGCTCACCACAACCACCTTGGGCCCAGCCCGGTAGCGCGAGGCAACCTTCTGCGGTTGCGCGGGCACCCTGTCGGGCAGGCGAGTGGGTCGGAGCGAGGGTTGCCCCCTTTTGCATCGCGGATCCATGAGGACTCGAGCGGCCGCGGCGTTGACGGGCTTTACCGTCTTTTTCATGGGGCTTGCTTGCCTCCCGTGCCGGGTCCGGCAGGTGGCCGCTTACCCCCGAAGCACGTCGTTATCGCGCGTTTCGCCATCGGACGACAGGCGTGTTACAATCTGTTTGGAGAAAATCTGGTGCAATTATGATTACGAGACTGCGAATCCGAAATTTCAAGAGCTTGCTGGACACCGAGGTGGTCCTGTCGCCATTGACGGTACTGATAGGCCGCAGCGGAACCGGCAAGACCAATTTTGCGCAGGCGCTAGCCTGCCTGCAGGGCGTTTTGTCCGCCGCAGGGCCACATCCATATATGCAATTGATGAACCAACTTGGTACATGGGAGACGCTAGGCCCTGCCGGCTTGGACGAATTCACCTCTTCTTGGGAGGTCGAGTTCAACGTGGATGGCGTGATTGGTGATTACCTTTATGTCCTTGAGCTTCGCGGCCAGCGCGGTGTGCAACCCCACTCGGTTCCGGTCAGACGAGAGTTTCTCTCGCTAGCCGGCACGGTGCTGTTTGAGCGAGTGGATGGCAACTGGGTGGTCGAACCGGCACTGAAGGTTGAGACAAAGCAATCCGCGATGCTGGGGTGGTTGACCGGGATTCCGGAGGTCAATATAGCCTACCTCACGCTCACCCGGGGAATCAGCGGCTACGAGTTTCCGGCGGGTGTTTTGGCGAATTCCAATGTCGGAAAAACCCCCGACCACGGTTTCGAACTTGGCAAAGAAGGCAGTAATTATTTCACGGTGATCGATGGAATCTTAGGTAATTTGCAGTCGCTGAATAATTGGCAGCAAATTGAGGCGGCCATCAAGAAACTTTCAAGTTCAGTCGAGGCCGTCACAACCTCGCCCTTCCAGAATGAGCGAGTAATGGTTTCCTACCGGTTTGGTGGTAAGCTCGTTGCCCTGCCGTTGTCGCGGCAGTCGGGTGGCTTCAGACGCTTCCTGGCGCATCTGCTGGCTATTTACCAGCAGCCTCCCAAGCAGGTGGTCCTGTTCGAGGAACCGGAGAACGGCATATTTCCAGGTGCGCTGACAATGCTGGGGGACGTAATGCGTGCGGCAAATGAAAAGCTCCGCACACAGTTTATTCTAACCACGCACAGCCCTCAGTTGTTGGACGCTTTCAACGCGGAATCCATACGGGTCGTGGATATATCTGATCGGGGGACAAAAATTGGCCCATTGGCAGAAGGCCAGCGAAGCGCGATAGAAGAAAGCCTGTTGAGCCCGTCGGAATTGCTCACCGTCGCACAGCCCGAAATGGCGGGGGAAGCTTCCGGGATGGGTGGGGTGTAGAACGGTGCCGGGATTTAACAAGATTGTACCATTCGTCGAAGGACAAGGGGATATCCAAGCCGTCCCGATTCTCGCAAGGCGAGTTCTGGCCGCCACCGCCACGGAGAAATTTGGTTCCAGTTCGGTACATTTTCTCGACGCATGGCGCGTTGGTCATCTGCACAAGCTGCTTGCATCCGACGGGGCGGAGTGGTTCCGCCTCCTCAATGCAGCCGCGCGGACGGGGGCTTCGGGAGTATTGCTGGTGCTCGATGGGGATCGACTGGCAGAGAAATGCCCGGGTGAGGTCGCCCGGTCATTAGCCGCGTCCGCGAAGAGTTGCGGCGCGGGTGCGAAGTTCTCCCTTAGCGTTGTCTTCGCAATGCAGGAAATTGAATCATGGTATATTCCGGATGCGCAGGCGCTGATTGAACGAGCCAGCCCGCACGCAAAGATTTCCTTACCCAAGGGGAATCTCGAAACGGGTGTCCGCGATGCAAAGGGATGGCTGTCTAAAAACATGGTGGGCGGCTACAAGCCGACTATCCACCAATCTGAATTTGCCAGATCGTTGGACATCCAAAAGGTGCGTTCGCAGAATCTGCGTTCGTTCCGACGATTTGAACATGCGGTAACGGAGTTGATTGACGCGCTAATCTCTGGTGTCCACATTGCGACACCTTAATTGGAAAAAGCCTTTACCGCTTATATGCGATGAGAAACAACCGGCGGAAAGCAAAGAGAACGCGACCGTCTCGTTGCGGTGGGTAAGCGGTTGTGACCAAATTCCGGTAGGCGGTGATAAATGCTTCACGGTCTGCCGGCGGCAGCGCGTCAAGATATGGCCGCAGGCCGGTTCCTTTGTACCATTCCACAATATCCGAGGCGCTGTTGAGAATATGGATATACTGACTTGTCCATAAATCAAGCCTGGTGCTTTGAGTTGAGAGTAAATCGTAATAAAACTCAAGTTCATGGCAGTACCATCGGCGCACCGGAACTGGAAATTTATCGCGCCATGGCTCACTGGCCGCCAGTTCGCTTATCAGCGTGTGGGCGGCGGCGCTGCGATCGTTTGGCGGCATTTGCACCGCCAAAGCGCCGGCGGGGTTGAGCATGTTCATTAACCGCGGCAGCAAGATGGCGTGATTATCCACCCACTGCAGCGCGGCATTGGAAAAAAGCAGATCAAGGCGGTGCGGCGATTGCCATGTTGAAATATCCGCCTCAATCCAATGCTGGTGCGGATAGCTTCGGCGGGCTGTTGCGATCATGTCCGCTGAACTGTCCATTCCGGTAATGTGCGCCTG
>JAKBCC010000049.1 GCA_021808105.1 Planctomycetota bacterium | reverse complement strand
CCGTGCATATTTGGTCCTCGCCAAGGCTGGTGCCGAGCTGCATGGGCAGGCGAAAAGCCGTTCAAAACAAACGCTGGATTTCCTTCATACACTTAAACAAAAATCTGGAAATAGGCTGGAGGATGGCCTAGCTCGGTTGGGGACCGCATTCTGCTACCTCCAGATGAATATGCCGTCATGGCAACGCTCCCGATACGCCCGCTCGATCTTTGCCTGCATTCTATATAGGCAAATCTTGATAATTAACTGCTAAAATGGGCACTGTTGCATGTTATCTGCATGATGATTAATCTTTTCGTCTTGATTGTGATTATATTTTAGTCGCATCGATGTGAAACTTGGCACAATCTCGGCATGTGCTTGTAAATTGCGCAGGTGGTCTTGGCGGACTGCTGCGGCGGAGGAATGAATTATGGGTGTTCGCATAGTGAGTCCACGGGATAAACGGTTTGGTAATTTGCGGCACATCTTGCCGCTGGGCGTGGCGGCGTTGGCGGGTGTGGTGCTGGTTCATCCTTGTGCGGCGGCAACGCTGCGGGGCGTGATCGTGCCCAAGCCGGTTTTAGATACCGGCAGCACGGCGTGGATGATGGTATCCGCTGCGTTGGTCATGTTTATGATACCGGGGCTGGCCTTGTTTTATGCTGGCATGGTGCGGAAGAAAAATGTCCTGGCCACGATGATGCACTCCTATACCGCTTTGGCGGTGGTATGTCTGCAATGGATTGTCGTGGGTTACATGCTGGCGTTTGGAAAAGATCAACACGGCCTGATCGGTTGGCAACCACGGGATCTGTTGCTTATTGGCATGAACCCGCAGCATCTGGTGTTGCAGGGCGGCAGTTATATTCCGGAAACCGTGTTCTGCATGTTTCAGGCGATGTTTGCCATGATCACTCCGGCGGTTATCGCGGGGTCGCTGGCGGAGCGTATGAAATTCCGATCCTTTGTTTTGTTTATTTTGCTCTGGACCACGCTGGTGTATGACCCGTTGGCGCATTTTGTGTGGGGCGGCGGCTGGCTGGAGAACATGCACGTCGCGGATTTTGCCGGCGGCACAGTGGTGGAAATTGCATCGGGGGTGTCAGGACTGGTCATGGCGATTTTTCTGGGCCGTCGGCTGGGGTACCCATCGCAAGTTTTGCAGCCCAGTTCCCTGGCGCTTACGCTCACCGGAGCCGGGATTCTCTGGTTCGGTTGGTATGGCTTTAATGCCGGTTCGGCAGGTGCCGCCAATACGGTAGCGGGGGCAGCGTTTCTTAACACCACCATTGCGGCGGCATCATCGGGCGTGGCCTGGAATTTTGCGGAATGGGTGCATCATCGCCGCCCGTCCACGCTGGGGCTGGCGTCGGGTATTGTAGCCGGACTCGTAGCCATCACGCCGGCGTGTGGCTTTGTAGCGCTCTGGTCGGCTCCGATCATCGGTGTACTGGCGGGTGTGGTGTGTTATCTGGCGGTGCAATTCAAGAGTGTCATGGGCTATGACGATTCTCTTGATGCGTTTGGCGTGCATGGCGTGGGCGGATTTTTGGGCATGTTGCTAACCGGCGTGTTTGCGGTGGCAGCCGTCAACGGTGTGCGGGGCCTGGTAGCCGGTGATGGCCGACAGCTGATGATACAGTTGACCGCGGCGGTGGCGGCGGTGGTGTATGTGGCGATCGGGACAGCCGTCGTAGGGTTTATTGTGGAAAAAACATTTGGGCTGCGGGTATCGGAAATTGTAGAAACAGAAGGTTTGGATCAGGGCATTCATGGAGAAAGCGGCTGGGATATCGGGGCCATGCCGGAGATGGCCATTATGGCTCCGTCGGATGCGCCATAAATCAGTGCCGGTTACCGCGAAATAAAGCTGGCATATTTTATATGCTGGTATTTACTCTTTCCGGAGTTGAAAAATGAAATTAATTATCGCCATTATTCAAACTTTCCGCCATTAAAGGTACCTGACACCTTTTCCGGAAAAGGTGTCAGGTACCTTTAATTTGGAATTTGGGGCTTGGGTCCATTATGTGTCGGCTTTCGGGGACGGTTGTAAATTGCTTAACTGGCGTAAATAGGTGTATGAATAAATTCCCGTGCTGTGCTGGTCCGACCAGATAATGCGCAGGGCATAATTGCCTACGAGTTCCGCACTGCCGGCGGTAATGGGGCCGTCATACGTGGTGCGCACGACAGGCAGCAGCGTGCGGCCTAACAGGTCGCGTTCTCCCTGACAGCCCGCGCAGGGGCACATGCGCCGGAGAAACCGCAGTTCAAAGTGCGATGTGGCCCCATCCGACCATTCAATATCCAGTGATTGAGATTTTTTCAGCGATATTCGCACGGGTTCAACCGGCGCAGGATTTTCCATGGAAGTTCTTCTCCGGCAAATCAGGCGGCCAGTTCACGCACAGCCTCCGGGACATCCAGGGTGCGTTCATAAATCGCTTTTCCCACGATTACTCCTTCAATGGGAAGATGTTTCAAGGCACGAAGATCATTCAAACTTCCCACGCCGCCGCTGTGGATTACGGGTATGGATCCCGTGTGTTCCACGAGCGTTTCCGTCGCGGCAATGTTCGGGCCGATCAGCGTGCCATCACGGGCGATGTCGGTGTAAATAATTGCCGCCAGCGGCCACTGTGCCACGTTGCGCACCACCTCCAGGGCGGTTGGATTTTCCGTTCCACTGATGGTCCAGCCATGGGTACTCACACGGCCGTCACGGGCGTCGAGTCCCAGCACCAGTCGATTGCGAAAGCGCGTGTCATGCACCATGGCGCGAAACCAATCTCCATCAGAGATGGCCCGTGTACCCAGAATCAGCCGTTTGGCTCCAATGGCCAGCAGATATTCAATGACTTCCTCGGTGCGTATGCCGCCACCGACCTCTACGCGCAGGCCGGTTTCACGAATCAGGCGTTCAATAAGTTCCAGATTGACCAGCCGCCCGTCGCGTGCGCCATCAAGGTCCACGACGTGCAGCCAGCGGCAGCCGGCATCTTTGAAGCGCCGTGCAATTTCCAGGGGGTCAACATCATACGTTGTCTGCTGGTTGTAATCGCCGCGAAACAGCCGCACGACGCGCCCCCCGCGTAAATCAATGGCCGGTATTAGTTCAATACTCATGAAGTTTCAATTCCTGGAGGTATCTATTCCTGATCCCGATCCGTCGGAACCCTACGCGATTATCATAAAAGATAATCCACGAATTCGCGAAGTTTTTTCTATGGCCGGCTTTGTCCGTGATCATAACGCCGCAAAATTCTTCAATATCATACGGCCCGCCGCCTGGCTTTTTTCGGGGTGAAACTGCACCGCCATGACATTATCTTTGCATATTGCCGCGGTAAATTCTCCTCCGTAATCAGAGGTTGCCGCGATATGGCGGCTATCGAGCGGGCGGACGAAATAGGAATGGACAAAATAATAATGCGTGCCGGGGGTAATGCCCCGGAAAAGGGCAAATTGGCCCTGCGTCTGCACACCGTTCCAGCCCATGTGCGGAACCTTCAGACTCGCAGGTGGTTGATCCACGGTAAATCTGATGCAGTCTCCCGGCACAATTCCCAAGCCGGTATGTTCGCCGTCTTCATAGCCTTTTTCCATCAGCAGTTGCATGCCCAGGCATATACCCAGCATGGGACGCTGCGTGCTAATAAAATCCTTTATGGCATCGGCCTGGCCGGAGGATTCCAAGATCGCAATGGCGTCAGCAAAGGCTCCGACTCCGGGCAAAATAAGTTTGTCCGCCCGGCGAATATCCGCCGGTGATTGGATAATTTTGGCCTCCACGCCCAGAAGTTCAAAGGCCTTCTGCACGCTGCGCAAGTTACCCATGGAGTAATCAACAATCGCAAGCATGATTCTATCCCACACTGCGTAAGAGCGCTAAATAAAGCGCCTGCACCGGGCGTGTTGACCCGTTGATCTAGCCCGCTGCACAAAGGGCCGCCGGGGGTTCAGGATCGGCGGCCAAACAACTTCCGCAAGGATCCAACTTGCCGCCGCTCACATAGCCGCCGGCTCTGCCGGTGGTGCGGACTCCGATTACAGTGCAAATCGAGAAATTACTTTGGCACGGTTCCGCATCGCCAGGCCCGCCGCTAGCACGGCACCCGCCGGCAGAAGCGGGGCAAGTCCTTACCGCAATACCACAATTTCCACGCGACGATCTTTGGCCAGATCTTTGCGTGAAATCATCCGATGATCGCCAAAACTTACCGCCGTCATGTAATGGCGGGAAATGCCGTGGCGCGCCAGGAAAGTCTCAACCGAGCGTGCCCGGGCCAGGCCCAGGGCGTAGTTGTTGTGGTAAGGATGATGAATCGGGCGGTTGTCCGTGTAACCTTCAATGCGAATGCGGCGTCCGGGATAGCGTGTTCGCAGCATATGCACCACGCGCATCAGGGCATGTTCCGCACGGAACTGCAGCCGGGCGCTGCCGGAGGCAAACAGCACATCACTGGAAAGCACAAACCGCCGAAGTTCGGTTCTGGATCGCCCTGTGCGATGCCGTGCAATCCGATGGTGGGGGGCATACGCATGGCCGTGACCCGACGGTGCATTGCCAAAATTGGGCAACATGCTATTTTCCGTGCCCGCTGTGCCTGCGGCCGGGGCCGGTGGTTGCTGGGACGCTGCGGCTTGTTGTGCTGCGGCAGCGGCAATTTGCTGTTGCTGTTGTAATTGCTGACGTGACGCCGTCAGATTGGCCTTGGCGTCCGCGAGCTGCTGCGCCAACTGCTGATTCTGTTTAATGAGCTGGGAGTTCTGCGTTTGCAGCGGTTGATCGGTGCACCCACCAAGCCCCAGCCCCAGCATCATCACGACCCCGGCGGCCAATACCCCACGTTTGACATTCATTTTCTGCATCATAATTCCTGATCTCCTGTGTAATTGTCCGCTCGGGTGCTATACGCCCCATTCAGCCTGACAGAACCCGTAATTGTACTTTAACGCTGTCCATAGGCAAGCGATTCAATTTTGGCGCAATTCTGGTAACGCGCGGGCTGTTTTCACGCTACAATTCCACAAGATGAGTAAAAAGCCTGACATTTTGCTTACACGCGACGTCCGTTTCGCGCCGGCCGCCTTGGAAAGTGCGCCAGGCGAGGCGAATAATTTTGCGGCCAATCCGCCGCCCAATGGGGTTATGCCAGTGGTGACGTTAGCGGTGCAGGTTGCCGGACACATCCACACCGATACCGGAATGCTGGTGAATATCAAACATATTGATCAGATTGTCCGGCGTGTTGCAGCACCCGCGATGGCCGATATGCTCCGTTCAGATATTCAGTCGATCGGACCGGGGTTGCTGCTGGCAGAATTATTTCAACGCTGCGGTGCCGCGCTGCAGCCTTACGTGATGACCAACCTGATGCTCAAGATCAGTCCGTGGATGTATTTTCAAGCCCATGGCGGAGAATTACCCATGATACAGATGGCCCAGAAATTTGAATTTTCCGCAGCGCATCGCCTGCATAACCCGGAGTTGTCGCCGGAGAAAAATCAGGAACTTTTCGGCAAATGCAACAATTTAAACGGTCATGGCCATAATTATGAACTCGAAGTGCTGATCAGCGGTCAACCGGACCCGCATTCCGGGCAGATTATGCCCCTGGCGAACTTTCAGCGGCTGGTCAACGAACATGTTATTGACGTATTTGATCATAAACATCTGAATATGGATTGTCCGGAATTTTCTACCTTAAATCCCACCGTTGAAAATATTGCGCGCGTGATTTTTACTAAAATGCAGGGCGTTTTTGCGACCGGCGTAAAACTTGTTGCAATTAAAGTGTGGGAAACTCCTAAGACCTGCTGCGAAGTTCGAGCCGGATAATACGCTGGTAGGCCTGTGCCCCCAATCCTTTCGTAAATCTGATATCAGATAGTTCATTTGGCAGCGCAACTACTGCTCACAATAATATTCCGCGTTTCCTTGATGCGCGTTATTCACTCCACGCGTAATCGCTATATTGGATACCGAAATTTAAAACTATGGATGGCGGTGGACCGGCGGGGCGTCGGGCAGGGGGATATTATTAAGTGTGAAGGGAATGCGGTACTCATGCCATCCGGTAAGCACCGTCATCTTTAGCTGTGCAGTTGGTTTGAGGGCGCTGGTCAGCGGAATCATGAGCTTATTTACGCCCCTGGGAAGTTGCGCGATGATGTAGCCGCCGCTGATAATTTTGTGGTTCTGCTGAACTGAAACGGACCGAAAAACACCGGCGGGTGCGATGATCTCCAAAATTAGAAAACGGGAATGTCGGGACTTTATAATCTGCATAATTCTCATGCGAACATGGGCGGCCTGCAATCCCGTATTGGCGATCGGCTTTTGCACCAGAGCGGCGGGATTGTTCAGCGTGATGGTACGAAATGTTCCGCCCGCCGCGACATCCACCGATCCGATAAGCTCCCGTATGGCGGCAGCCTTGGGAGAGGGCGTGGCAAATCGCAAAACAACAGGAAAGCCGACCGCCCCGGCCTGCCGCATATTCCGGTATAACCGGCCCTGCACCTGGATAATCTGCCGAAAACGCGGTGCAATGGGCGTCAGCGTATGGCCGGTGTTGAGCACTTCCGTGATAATTTTTAGATGATGGTAAAAATTTGGATGCCGCAGCAGGTTGCTCTTGATGTTCAAGCCCACGATTAACCCGATATGGCGGCCCACACTGCGGGCATACGGACTTTTGTCGGCGGCAAAAATTAACGCGCGTGATTCGGTTACATAAGCAACATTGGTTTGTACTGCAGGTGGCGCAGCGTTTTGCGCGTTGAGGCAGGGCGCGGCCGCCACAAAAAGTAATACTGTCATTGCCGAGAGCAAGTGTGAAAATGTACATGTTTTCATGTGTCGATGGCTCCGTGCGAAACGTCTGACAACACTATACCATGCAGCTAACTTGGCCGTCAGGTTACTTATTGGAGTTCACATGTTTAGGGGTGGCAATGTTCAGGTGGCAATGTTTAGCGTTTTACTATTTTTCTCCAGTGCTATAGGCTATGACAACTTGTCAGGAGAAACGTATGGCACGAAGAATTAGGTATATTGTTGCGGCCGGGGCACTGGTAACGGCGATGGCGGTAACAACTCTCTCGCTTGCCACTTATGGAGCGTCCAGGAGCAGTAACGGATCCTTGACCGATTTTGCGTCATTTGCCGCACTGAATTACAGCGGGCACACATTTGCTGACAATACGAACGCTCCGCTGTTGACACTTACTGATGGTCGAGAGATGCAGGCGGCCGCCGGCTTTACGCAACGTCGCCGAAATATTATGGCTTTCCACGCAGATTTTACCTATCAGGGAGGCAAACTTAATAACGGCGGCGGCGACGGCGTGGCGCTGGTGTTTCAAAATGATCCGCGCGGTGTAAAAGCGTTGGGTGCTAACGGCAATGGATTGGGGTATACCGGCATTACCCGCAGCGCCGCGTTTGAAATTAATTTATACAACGGTAGCGGACCGCAGCCGGCGGCCAGTCAGGGCTTGGCGCAGGGTATCACCTCCGGAACGCTTCCGCCCGGTGATCATCAGGGAATTAATGTTCGTTCCGCCGGGGCTGCAGGAAGATATGACAGCACAGGGCCGGTGAATCTGCGGTCGGGCCATCCGATACGCATTGATTTGAACTACAACGGATTAACCTTAAGCGCTGTACTGAAAGATGAAATCACCGGGCGGAGTTTTGTCTGGAGCAGACAGTTCGATATTTCATTAGCCGTTGGCGGGGATCGCGCCTATGTCGGGTTTACCGGCGCCAGCGGAGCCGCCACAGCGGTGCAAACGGTCAGTGATTTTTCATTTCACTCCGCCAAGCCGGCCCGTTTCACCGCGGTACCGCCCGCAGATTTGGTCAATACATTTATCGGCACGGGCGCGGGTCCGGGTGGGAGCATTAATTTGTTCCCGGGTCCCTCCATGCCCTTTGGCATGGTGCAGCTTAGCCCGGACACGGAATCTTCCGGGTATGGCTATCACTATTACCAACGCCATATTCAAGGCTTCAGCATGACGCACATGAGTGGTCCGGGCTGTAATAATGAAGGGGATGTATTTTTCACCGCCACCACCGGCGCGGTGCACACGCAGGTGAAGAATTTCCAATCAACATACTCTCACGCCACAGAGTCCGCCAAGCCCGGCTATTACCAGGTTCAGTTGTTGCGCTGGGGTATTCATGCACAACTCACCGCCACCAATCGCTGCGGAGTTGCCAAATTCACCTTCCCCGCCGGCAAGCAGGCTAATATTCTCATTCCCATCAGCCACACGCTTAATTACACCGCAGCTTCGCAGGTAAATGTTGTCAACAACCGCGAAATCATCGGGTATGTGGCGGATCACTGCTTTTGCGGTAACAGTCAAAGCTACAAAGTCTATTTTGCCATGCGGTTCAGCAAACCCTTTGCTGTCAGTGGTACCTGGAGCGGGGAAAAGGGTGTCGGTAAACTGCATGTTGATTCGCGCAATGTGCGCCAGTCCGGACACAACCAGTGGGTTGGGGGATACGCCAGTTGGCCGGCGTTATCTAAAGCTCAAAGTATCACAGTGCGCGTGGGTATTTCTTATGTGAGCGTGGGCGGGGCGGAAAACAATATGCGGCAGGAAGTTGCCGGTAAAAGCTTCAACGCCGTTCGTCAGGCCGCGTTCAAGACTTGGAACCGTGCGTTAAACGTGATACAGGTTGCCGGCGGGTTGCCTTCACAGCGGGAAGTATTTTATACCGCGTTGTATCACAGCCTGTTAATGCCCAGCATCTTCAGTGATGCCAATGGGCGTTACCTGGGCTTTGACGGAAGAATTCACCATGTGGCGGCGGGGCACAACGTTTACTGCAATTATTCCGGCTGGGATATTTACCGCAGTGAAATGCCGCTGCTGGCGATCATCGCCCCCAAGCGCATGGAAGATATGTGCCAGTCCATCGTGCTGATGTACCAGCAGGGAGGCTGGATTGACCGCTGGCCGCAGATCAACCATTACACCAATGTCATGTGCGGCAGTCCGTTGACAACGGTGATGTGCATGGCCTATCTGGATGGCCTGCATGATTTTAATATCAACGCCGCCTGGCAGGGTATGGTCAAAGACGCTACGCAAGCTCCGCCTGCGGGTCGGCCGTACCAAGGTGAAAGCAATATTAACCGGATCAATAAGCTGCATTTTGATCCGGATAATCATGAAGGGTACGGATCGGTATCCCAGATTCAGGAAGATTGCGTGGCCTATAGCTCGCTTTATTATCTGGCAAAAGCGCTGGGTAAAACGCGTGATGCCGCGATGTTTCATCAGCGGGCCTTGTATTTCCGCAATGTTTTTGACCCTCACGATCATGACTTCCGCCCACGGTTATCCAAGGGACAATGGAAAAAGCCCTTCAAACTTACCCAGTCGCATGGCTTTGTTGAAGGTTCGGCGTGGCAGTATCAATGGTTGGCACCATGCGATATGGCTTGGCTGGTTCATGCGGTGGGAACGGCCCGCTTCAATCGGCGGCTGGAAGCATTCTTCAGCTACAAGACGCCCGGATGGATGGCCCAGTATTACAATCCCTACAATGAAACCGATTTGGAAGCCCCGTTTGAATTCAACTTCTCCGGCAAGCCGTGGCAAACGCAATATGTGGTTCGCCGGGTGATCAGGCAGAATTACACGCTATCCTCCAATGGCATTCCGGGCAACGATGATTGCGGCGAAATGTCTTCCTGGGCGGTGCTAAGCATGATGGGACTGTATAGCGTAGATCCCGCCAGCGGAGCATACGAACTCTGCAGCCCGGATTTTCCTAAAATCAGCATTCACCTGCACGCCCCCTACACCGGCGGACGCTTTGTTATTACCACCACGGCCAAACCAGCGTTCACGCCCTATATTCAAAGCGTAAAACTCAATGCCAATGTGCATCGGCAAAATTGGATCAATATCAAAGCCCTAACCTCCGGCGGACGATTGTCCTATATACTTGGTAAAACCCCCAACCGAAACTGGGGTGCCAAAGCATCGGACGCTCCGCCATCGTTAAGCTATAACGCGCAGTAGTATTTGCAACACTATGTGCTTCCCGGGGGATAAAGTGAGGGGGATGGCCGTCCGGCGAGGTGGATGCGGGCGGTTTGATGCAGGAGCCCAAACACGCTCCATCTCAGCATGAAGAATTGCCGTCTACGGCAATTCTCTGCCACGATTGCTGCCGCCGAGGTCGTTGTAATGAATGTGAAGCATAACGCTGTTATCATCGCCGGAGTCCTCTGCACCGTGCCGGGGATCATGCTGCGAGCGGCGCTGATGAAGGCGGCCGAGCCTGGCACTAATCGAATCGCCATACCCACCGCACATCATGCCGATATGCTGATATTCCCAAAAGGCCACGCGGAGGTTGCCATACCGTTCACCGTCGCCAACGGCGTTCCCGTGACCTCTTCGGTGCGAATCAATGGTAAGTTCTTGGGCCGATTTATTATAGATACTGGGGCGCAAGAGACCTTCGTCAGTCGCGCCGTCGCCAATCGCTGCCGCCTTCCCGCAGCGTTGCAACTGCATCTTACCTGCAAACGTTGCCGCGTTGATATTCGCAGAGTAAGGCAATTGCAGATTGGATCAATCACGGTGGTCGATGATGCAATTGGTACTGAGGATTTTGGGCGTGTGGCAACAGATAGGCTAACAAAGCGTGTCGTTGGTAGCATCGGGGGGGATATTTTAGGCAGAATGCCCTTTAGCATAGACTATCGGGATTCCAAAGTGATTTTCTATAATCCGAAATCGTTTCGTGCGCCGCAAGGGGCAACGGAGTATCCCATTAAGATTGCTTTCGGTTCCCCAAAAACAAAGGACGGTATCCTCGCCTCAAGGTTATTTGTCCGCATGGGCGTTCCCACGGTCACTGGAAGGCTCCGCGGTAAGCCCGTCCAGGCGAGCCTTGACACGGGGAGCACCTTAAGCGTAATGCTGATGCCTGCGTTTATCCGAAAAAACCCAGAACTCATCAACCAGCAGCGCTTCGTTATGAGCATGCAAGATTTCATGTTGCAGGGACAGTTGTTCGGCGCAAGAAATATTAGCGTCGGCATATTGGGAAATACAGTTAATAACCCTCGCCATATTTACGCCCTCATCGGGAAGCCTTGGCAACTGAGGCGGGGGCGTTTTTCCGATCTGGATATAATTGTCGGTGGCAGATTTCTGCGGAGCTACCGGCTGACCTTTGATTACGCCGCAGGAAAAATGTGGGTGCAATGGTACCCTCCCCGCTCTTTCAAGGTGCAACTCGCCCGCGGCCTGAACCCGAATCGCGCTGATATAACCGGTGAAACGCCGCTCATGCATGCGGCATTCCACAAGGATTTAGCTGGCGTGCAGGCGCTACTTCGTGCCGGGGCCAATCCATTGGCCAAGGACAAGTCCGGTGTTACCGTACTTGATTATGCGGCGATGGGCGGCAACAGCATGATCATAAAATCCTTGCTGGCTGGGCCGGCAAAAACGGACATTAATTACGGTGGAGCGGCTTGGACGCCGCTTGGATTCGCCACAGCCCATAAAGGTGATGAAGCGGCATGGCGCACGCTGGTACAAGCGGGCGCAGCGGTGAATCCAAGCCCGAACCCCACCCATACGCCGCTAGGCGCAGCGGTACAAGGCGACAATATTACAGCGATTCGATGGCTGATCCGACACGGGGCCAATGTGAATGGCACGAATCGTGATCATCATACGCCACTAATGATGGCGGCCTGGACCGGCAATTTTAGAGCGTTCGCGTTACTCCGCGCCCACGGGGCAAGCCTTTCTATCAAGGGCCACCACGGCAATAATCTTTTGTCCGCCGCCGCAGCGGGAGGACAGGTTGCAATGATCAAATTCCTGCTGTCGAAGGCGGGCGGCAGCTTTGCCGTCAATACCATCAATGCATTTGGAGAAACGCCGCTTATCGGCGCGGCGGACTCCGGCGAATGGAAGGCCGCTCGCCTCCTTTTGAGATCGGGGGCGGATGTAAACCACATCGCAACGGGAAAGAGTCGCCAAGCCGCGCTTTTATATGCGGCGCGACACGAGCAACCCAAGATGCTCGATCTTCTGATCCGCCACGGCGCAAAAGTCAACGCCCGCAATTGGCTGGGCGCAACCCCATTAATGGCAGCAGCATTTGGGGCAAACACCGGAGACATCCGGCTACTGCTCAAAGCCGGTGCGGACGTCAACGCCCGCGACCTGCAGGGGGACTGTGCTCTTATGCTCGCGGCGCGGACGGGTTGTGTAGAACCGGTGGCGATACTCCTGGCGCACGGCGCGGATGTCAATGTCTCGGATAATGCGGGCCGCACGCCGCTGATGGCTGCGGTGGCGGAAAACGGGTCGGGGGCGGTCGACGCATTAATTAAGGCGGGAGCCAACGTGACCGCGAAGGCCGCCGGCAAACAATTAATTAGTGCGATTGATATCGCTGCAGAGAAGGGCAAGCGAGCCTTGATTAGCGAACTTATCCGGCACGGTGCGAATGTTAATTCGACCGATGCACTCGGGCGCACGCCTCTGCTTTTCGCGGTCGCTAATGGGCACCCTCGCGTCGTGTCGGCGCTTATCAGATCCGGTGCCGACGTCAATGCCCGAATTGCGGCATCGAACAACATGGACGTGCTCGAATTCGCTGCACAGTTTGGCAACCCACGCATTGTGGATGACTTGATCCGGCACGGAGCCAAGGTTAACTCCCTCGACCGCCTCGGGCACACTGCCCTCATGATCGCCGTCGTACACGGAAATTTATCGGCGGCCGTTGCGCTTATTCAAGCCGCGGCGAACATTCACGTAAGATCACCCAACTCCCGCCTCGGTGTCGTCGGCCTCGCTGCGGCGCACGACCAACCTAAATTGATCCGGTCGCTCATCAGCCACGGGGCCAATGCGGACCAGCGATGTGCACTAAACCGCACGCCCCTGATGCTCGCGGCATCCAAGGGCTTTCTTGCTTGCGTCCAGGCCCTATTGAGAGCCGGGGCGAGTGTGAATTCACAGGATGATAATGGTTACACGCCGCTTGAGGCTGCTGCTGGCGATGGCCGCGCTAAAACCGCCGCATTGTTGATCCACGCGGGGGCCAAGGTGAATCTTGCCGACCACTTCGGCATGACGCCACTGGATTATGCCTGCTTGGCAAAGCACCCGTCCGCGATGGTGAGGCTATTGCTGAAAGCGGGTGCAAATCCGAAAATGAAAGATAGAAAAGGCCGCAACGCACTGTACTACGCCGGCAAAAGCGGTAGTGGAAAAGCGATGGCACTCGTTGGCGCCGCGATCAGGAGAAAGATATCCGAGGTGCGGCCAGTGAAGATAAAATAAATGTTCGGCACCTCCACCATCGGTGGGGAACGGGTCCTAAATAATGCCCCAACGCCCGATTCGCTGCCCCTGACACCGCCGCAATGTTGCCGAACTCGCGAATCGAATTAGCCGTGAACGGTTACTGCAATGTTTTGTTTTACCGGAGCTTGGGATGAAAATTTCTGGAATGTCGCGACGTGTGGTTGTTGGCATGGTTCTGCTGACGGGGCTGGGGGGAGCTCGGGCATGGGCCGCCCAACGGGCGCAGATAACAATTAACGCTGCAGCACCCGGCCGGGCGGAAAATCCGCGTATGTGGGGGATGTTTATTGAGAACATCTGCCACGATGTTGATGGCGGTCTTTATGCGCAGATGATTCAGAATCCGGATTTTCAAAATGATGTTCCCCCCGCAGATTGCAAAGTGGTGCACGGCGTATGGCGCATGCGTAATGGCCGCATGCAATGGCCTCCGCATTTTACGCGGATGAAAAAGGGTCGTGCTGTGGCGTGGATCAGCCCCAATGGGCACCTTCATCGGCCCCCACCGGGCGGTCCGCTGTTAGCGTGGAAAGCCATAAAATCAGGCGGTGCACCGGCAACGTTAACGCTGCAAAGGCAAACGCCGCTTTCCTCCGCCCACCCCTTGAGTTTGCAGGTGAAAATAAAAGCTGCGGGCGGCGGCATCGCCAATGTGGGCTATTGGGGAATGCCCATTAAACGGGGACGCAGCTATGCACTTTCATTTTATGCCCGCACACCTGCCGGCTCTGTTACACTTCAGGCCGGTCTGGCCAATGTCGGCGACACAAGACATTTTGCGCACACGGACGTGACCATTCGTGGTGCTGCCTGGAAACGCTACCGTTGCCTGCTTACGTCCAATGGATCAACGTACCACGGTGCGATGACTCTGATTTCTGATGGCCCGGCAACCTTTAATGTCAACTTGGTTTTGATGTTTCCTGTGTCACGGGCAACCGGGCACGCAGAGTTTTTCCGTCATGATATTGTCCAGTTAATTAAGCGCCTGCACCCCGGCTTTCTGCGTTTCCCAGGTGGTAACTACATTGAGGGCTACTCGCTGGATGACAGTTATAACTGGCGGAAAACCGTGGGACCGATGATGGACCGCCCCGGCCACGTTAATTACTGGGGCTATCGGGATACCGACGGATTCGGGTTTTTGGGCTGGCTGGAGCTGGCGCAACGCGTAGGTGCCGAGCCGTTGTATTGCACCAGCGCCGCTTTGCTGCATAACGCCCCTTCACTGCCGGGAACAAATATTAATGTGTACATACATGAAATGCTGTCGGCTGTGGCGTTTGCCGATAATCCGGGCACGACACGATGGGGCGCACTGCGTGCCCGATTCGGCCATCCCGCTGCATTTAATCTCAAATATGTCGAAATCGGCAATGAAAATGGCGGACCGGACTATGTCCGCAATTATCACATCATGGCCAGGGCGTTACACCAGGTCTTTCCCAAGGCCATTGCTATTGCGGATAACTGGCGGGGGATTCCGTCCGGGCATCTTAGCATGGAAGATGACCATTACTATCCCAGTCAGCAGTGGTTTTTGGATAACAGCAGTCGATACAACACTTTTCCGCGCCGCGGCCCCAGGGTATTCGTCGGGGAATATGCGGTCGGACATACTAAGGCGAGATACGGTGATTTCCGCTCCACGCTGGCCGAGACGGCGTTTATGATCGGCATGGAGCGCAATTGCGACGTGGTGCGATTGGCGTCTTATGGCGTTGCCATTGATAATGCCGGTGCCGGGCCATGCCCGATTAATCTTATTGAATTTAATGACAAGACCACATTTGGCCGCAGTTCATATTGGGTGGAATATCTGTTTAATCATAATAAACCCGCCGTGGTATACCCAACGCGGGTGCGGGTCCACGGGGTCATTACGAAGCATTTGCACAGGCCGCGATTTTTTGCCGATGGGGGAATTGACGCTGCCGGAAAATATCTGATCATCAAAGTGGATAACGCGTCGGGAAGCCCGATGTCCACAACCATCACTTTGAAGGGATCAATAAAAGTAGCGGACCGCGGTACCGCTATTACCCTCCATGAAAGCAACCCCGGCTTGGATAACACCTTCGCCCATCCTGCACGAGTCGTGCCGGAAACATCGACATTTGCGATAGGCGCGGCTGGGGTGCGTTATACGTTCAAGCCCTATTCCGTTACGGTGCTGCGGTTAGCGGTTGTACGCCCAGCACGGAAATAACGGAAATAAGTGGAATCGGGCGGTGCCGATGCAAATCCATACGGAGCTACGGTTTTATGCGCCGGGCGGCCCCGGTTTTGATGGCGGCTTTCTGCACGGCCGCCGCGACACGCACACTTACGTCACGGTTAAAAACGCTGGGCACAATGTATTCTGTGTTAAGTTCTTTAGGTGAAATACAGGCCGCTATGGCATGCGCCGCCGCGAGTTTCATCTCTTCATTAATTTCTCTGGCTCGGACATTTAACGCCCCGCGAAAAATTCCCGGAAACGCCAAAACGTTGTTGATCTGATTCGGATAATCGCTGCGCCCGGTGGCCATGATAAATGCTTTTCCACCCGCCTCCTCGGGCATTATTTCCGGTATCGGATTAGCCAACGCAAAAATAAAGGGATGTTTTGCCATTTTGCGCAGGGCCTTGCCGCCCAGCAATCCAGGGCCGGAAACGCCAATTAACACATTGGCATTTTTCAGGGCGTCTTCCAGCGTTCCGCGCACGTTATGCACATTGGTATGCTCCGCCAGCCATATTTTATTATCCTTCAGTCCTTCGGCACGATCCTTATGAATAATGCCCTGCCGGTCACACACTAGAATATCTGCGGCACCGGCATTCAGCAGTATTTTCGCGATGGCGGTACCGGCTGCACCGGCTCCGGCGATGACAATTTTAAGTTCCGGGAGTTTCTGGCCGGTGAGTCGTAGCGCGTTGATCAGGGCCGCCAGTACGACCACCGCGGTACCGTGCTGATCATCATGAAAAACGGGAATATCCAGAATTTCCTTCAACCGATTTTCAATCTCAAAGCAGCGCGGGGCTGAGATGTCCTCAAGATTAATGCCGCCGAAACTCACGGCCACGGCACTGACAACGCGCACAATTTCATCGGTATTTTTGGTATTCAGACACAGCGGCCACGCGTCGATGTTCGCAAATTCCTTAAAAAGCATGGCCTTGCCTTCCATCACCGGCATGGCACCTTCCGGGCCAATGTCTCCCAGTCCCAGCACGGCCGTGCCGTCACTGACCACCGCCACTGAATTTCCTTTGATGGTCAATTGCCATGCTTTGGAATGATCCTCGGCAATGGCCATGGAAACACGGGCCACTCCGGGCGTATAGGCCATGGAAAGCGTGTCGCGCGTGGTGACAGGGACCTTATTTTGAATGCCAATTTTCCCACCCAGATGCAGGAGAAACACCCGATCAGACACCTGCACGACTTTGACTTTTTTGATCTTGCGGACTGCAGTGACAATCTGCTGGATATGTTCCTGACCCCGCGCTCGAACAGTAATATCGCGGGTCATGGTTTTGGAATCGCTGGAAACAATATCCACCGCCCCAAGATCAGCGCCAAATTTTCCGATGATCTGGGTAATGCGCGAAAACATGCCAATGCCGTTGGGATAACTCAACCGCATGGTAAACGTGTAATTTACCGACGGTCCCGATTGAATTGTCATGGTGTTATGACTCCCTGTCAGATCAGAGTATTTGTGTACACGACTCAATGCCACACGCACCAAGCCACCCATCCAACCTCGCCGGAACGTTTATATCCACACCGCCGCTGCGCCCCGCTGAAAAATGATAGTACTAATCAGCATCCCATTACGCAAACGAAGTTTTTAAACTTGAACTTTGTCAGGATGGGTTATACTTTCAGCGACTCAAGGCGGTAAAGCCAGTCGTTAAAATGGGGACATGCCTTGCGCAGTGCCGGTAAGCCTATCTTCAACGCCGCCAACGATCCTGCCGTGGCCTTGCGAGCCGAATATCCCGGTATATGTTTCATTATTCGCTTTGATGGTGCGGTGGTCTTTCCGTCGTTAATTTCCTCCGGCGTTTTCTTGGTGGCGCGTACCTCCGCCAATAATTGGTCGACTGCACCTTGATGTTCAATGAAAATCTCTTTGAATACCCCGCAGTTCACAAGTAATAAGGCTTCAAACTCATGGAGCTGCAGGTAGGGAATAAAACGTGGGAAGTTAATGTCCCTGGCCCAAGCCGATTCCAATTGTGCGACACGATCACTGGCATCGCGTTGGCCTGGCGTTTCCCGATAGCCGGGAAAACCATCGACAAAGAAGGCCAGTCCGTAATAATCCAGCATTGTGGTGAACCACACGTTTGGCAGGTGCCCCTGTGAGCGTATCCATGAACTAAGATCGTCTTTCCAATGGCCGTACCGTCTGCCACCCCCTTGGGCCGCAGCATTTCCCCGCCGTCTAAGTGTTACCACCTTGCTGGCCGCGGCCGATATCTCGTGGCCAGCCAGATGCGGGGCAAGCAGTTCGCTGACGAAGCGCTCTTCCGTGTCGCCCTCAACAACCACAAAAAGTCGGATCATGCGGGTCTCCCGCCAAGCACATTTTTGTCCCATAGTTCGCCAAGGCTATAGCGCTCCAGCCACGATTGAAGTTCCGCCGGCTCTAAGCGGTGGAACGTCGATTCTCGTGCGTGTCGTTCTACGACCACAACATCTCGCGGCTCAAAGGCGTCCAACAGCATCGCCGATTGCGTCGCAACGATTACCTGGATGCTCTGCGATGCCGATTTGATTAACCCCGCTATGGTCGTAATAGCATGCGGATGCAAACCGAGTTCCGGCTCATCAAGAATCAGCAGATCCGGCAGAGCGTCCGCAGGTTGTAAGAGCAGAGTCACCAGAGCCATGAATCGCAGCATTCCATCGGAGGCCTGGTGGGCGCTGAAAATGCAATCTGTGCCGCGTTCCCGCCAGGACAGAAGGACATTTCCGTCTTCCGGCTCCAGTTGAAAATCATCAAAAAATGGTAGGCTTTGACGCAGCGTATCGACAATGCGTTGGTAGTACGCCGCCGTGTCGGCGTTCTCTTTGAGCCGGTGTAGAACAGCCGCCAGATTTCCCGCATCTTCCTTAAGCCATCGCGCATCGTCCATGCTCCACGCCTGGCGCATTCGGGACGTAAAGGACGTGTTGTGAAATTGAAATACCACAAACTTTTGCAACATGGCGTAGATGGCTGCCGGTGTCAGTTCCTTTTTTGCCGCCCGAGATATTAACAGCGACTCTTCGTGCCCTTGTCCCAGCGACACACGCGCCCCTGGGACGACCCCCAGCGGAAGGTAGCGGAATCGCTCATGCTGGAAATAGAGACGATCGGTCGCCGCATAGTCCAAGCCAAATTCGTATTCGTTAATTCCCTTCCCGGTCTGAATCTCGAATGCGGCGCAAATTTCGGGCGTAACGGCGGGGCCGTCGTGAAGCCAGGAGTGGGCCTTGCCGGTTTGCGTGAGGTGGCCCTGCAAGTTACCTGACATGATGTGACTAAGTAGCCGAAAAAACGAAATAAAATTACTCTTTCCGGCCCCATTGGCTCCGATCAGCAGGGTCAATGGTCCCGGCGTGAAGCCACGTAATGCTTTTATGCTTTTGAAGCCTTCAATAGTGAGTTTAGCAAGTTTTGGGCGTGCGTGCATATTGCCGCCTCCATTTCCCCGCTGGCCTTTGCGGGATCCCATGTCGTTGGCCCATCCACATCGAAGGGGCTTTTAAGCAATGACGGATTGATTTACCCGCAGTAAATACTATGTCCGGTGGCTCCGCTGCCAAGTTGGCAACCAGCGGCGTGGCCCGGCCGAAACTCCGTTCTTGACTGAAAGTATAACGGATAAGCGACGATCGGCCAGCGATTTCAGTGCGGGTACACTGCGGGGGGGGCTTGTCGCTGCGCGGTACGCTTCACTTTACCACGGCGAGTTAATATTTCCCGGCACGTAGCGGGCCAGCACGGCTGTGCTCCAGGGCCGCAGATGCAAGGTCAGTGCCTTGCCGATTACTGCATAACCTGCATTGTGCTTCATTAAAACGGGACGCCCTTTTCCATCGGCTGCTGGCGGATAAACCAGCCGCATTTGCTGCGGGTTCAAATAATTTAAGAGATGATGTCCGCGGTCAGAATTAAAAATCGGTAACCGAATGGTATGCCCCGCCGCACTGCGGTTGACGATGACATAAACATTCTGTTTCCCCAAACTGCGATAGAAAGCAAAAATGTTTCGCCGCGGACAGGCCAATAACTGGCCATAAAAGCCGAGTTGCAGCGCTTTGAGTTGCCGCCGCATTGCAATGGCCTGCCGATAAAATTGCAGTACCCGTTCATGCACCCGTACATCCGGTGCGTCATAGGGTTCTAGATTTTTCCAAACCATCGGCAGACGATCCGCCGGATCGCTGGCACCCCACATGCCAACTTCATCGCCGTACCAGATGCACGGCGCACCGACAAAACTCATTTGAAAGCCTGCGGTTTGCTCCAGGCGGCGGTAGATTTCTGAAGTCGGCTCGCCGGCGTTGTATTGTGGATTGGTTTGTAACCGATCATTGGCACCAAAATCCAGCAGCGGATTCATAAATCGGGAAACGAATCGGTCCGTGTCCTGACTATCCATAATATTCATCTGATCAAGGTCTACCTGAAAGGGGTAATAGTCCAGCAACTGCATCAATCTGTTGCCAAAGAGCCGGGGGCCAATGCCCGGCAGATTTTGCCCACGTTTGTTGGCGAAATAATTGGTGGCAATCGTGGCAAATGGATAATTCATCACGGCATCAAACTGATTGCCTTTATTCAACCACGCTTGTGCCGGCGGCCAGACTTCTCCAATGATAATTGCCCTGGGATTAATGCTTTTCACCAGTTTCCGCCAGGCGATCCAATACGCGTGCGGGACATCCGGGGCGGTATCAAGTCTGATTCCATCTACTCCGTTGGCGGCAATTCCATCCGGGGCCAGCCACCGTTTCGTGGCGGCAAACATATAATTGCGAACCCCTTTGGCTAACCCATGGCGTTTGCTAAGGGCAAACATCGGCATGGAGCCATTTACGCCATCCCACGCCTTGTATTTCACCGGCGGCCCCCAACTAATAATCTGAAACCAGTTGGCGTAGGGCGATTTGCGCCCGTATTTTAAGACGTTCTGGAAGGGGCCGAAATTCTTTCCGCAATGACCGAACGGAATATCGATAATCACCTTAAAGCCTTGTCGGTGGGCCGCTTTTATAAAGCGCAAAAATACTTTATCTGAGGCTGACCATTGCCACGTGGCGGGATTCAGCGGGTTTTCCCCATGCAATTTTTCCAGAGATCCTTTAACCCCGAACCCATCATCAACATGGATAAAGCTGGAGGGATCATATTTATGAATGCTGGGTGATTCAAATACCGGGGTGAGGTACAGGCTGTTAACCCCCAGGCGGCGCAAATAAGGAAGTTCATCCTGAATGCCCTGTATATCACCTCCATAGAAGCGGTTATATACATAACTATAAAAGTTGCCATGTTCACCGGCGGGGCGGTACGGCTTGGTCCATGGCCAGCGCCAGGGAATATGCGGTGACGGATCATTGGCTTTGTTCCCGTTACGAAAGCGTTCGGGAAATATCTCGTACCAGACTGCCCGCCTGGCCCAGCCGGGTGTGATAACTACCGATCTCATCGTTGTCTGGTAGGCGTGCTGTTTGGCAGCCTGGGCGGAATGGTACACATTTCCGTCAGCGACATATCTCGTGGCAGACCCGTGCGTAAGTGTGAAGTAATAGTGAATTGATGCCGTTCGAACATGAAGTATGGTCCCCCAGGTACAACTGCCAAGGTGGTTAAAGTCTTTCCGCAGCGGATACACTTTTACCTTGGTGCCCGGATGGAGAACATCCACAACCGCTTTAGAAAGTGTGCCGCTTTGCGCTGTGAATTCGAGGCGTAGATACTGCCGTGAAACCACATCCATCTGATTCATGTTTTGAGGATTAAATGAAATGGCCGCCGGGCTGATGTGATCAGCCTGCGGTGCGGGCATCATTTGCCAGGGAGAGGCAATGCGCACTTGTGAATTTGCCCCGCCCTGTCCATCGCTGATATTGAGCCGGGGATTTGCCGCCGGATCGTTGACCCAGTGGTTGCCATTAAGCACAAATTTGTAGGCATGAAGGCCCGGAGACAATACCACGCTGATAGCCCAACGCCCGTCGGCACTTTGCCGCATAGGAGTGGCGGTGGTAGACCAATTATTGAAATCTCCCGCCACATTGACGCTGCGCACGTGCATGCCGGCGGGGGCTTGATAGGTAAAAACATGCCGGAGTTTCGCGGGTATGACCGCCAGCTTCTCGGGCGATGCAGAAGCATTTGCCGCGCGTGCGGCCCCAGAGACTGTTAATATTCCTACCGAGGCTGCGGTAAGAATGGCAGTTTTTTTACAGGCGGTATAAATAGCGGAGCAAACACGTCGAAAAGTCATGGGTCATTCCTGATCATGCCATAATAACACTTCGCGGCGAAGGCCTCCCGCCATCGCGGCCGGGCCGGGAAAGCTTTAGCGAGTGCGAACAATACTGGTGGACTCGCGCAGCACCAGATGTGTGGGCAGCACATCAGCCACATGATCCACTTTGCCGCGAATTCGGCTCACCAGCCGTTCGCAGGCTGCGACGCCCAATTCATAAAGGGGCAGGTGAACCGTGGTTAAGCTGGGATTGGCATAGGCCAGGTGTTGAATATCATCAAAGCCCACCACCGAAATATCCTGCGGCACTTTATGTCCGTGCTCTACAAGATACCGTATCGCGCCCAGAGCCATTTTATCATTGCCGCACAAGAATGCGGTGATGTCCTTATCCCGATGGGTTAAAAGTTCTGCGGCCGCCGCACCACCTTCGTCTGTAAAACATCCATCGGCCAGCCAGGATTCTTTCGGCTCAATGCCGGCATGGCGCAGTTCTGTGGTGTAAACCTCCAGGACATCGCGGGCCGTGGGGCTTTCCGGGGCGGCGTAAATCATGCCGATGTTTCGGTGCCCGAGCTGCAGCAGGCAATTCATGGCTTGCTTGGCTCCCATGCGATAATCGCAATGAACATAGTCCAATACGCCGTCGCCAAAGCGGTTGTCCACCAGAATCATGGGATATTGCCGCAGGTCGGAAAGAAAGGCGTGCTTTTCATTAAACCCCAGACATAATAAGCCGTCCACAAACCGCCGTTCATACAGCTCTATATGTTTGCCTTCTTTGATGTATTGCGGTTTGGCTTGTTCAATTAACAGTTTATGGCCCAGTTTGCCGGCCCGGTCGGATATGCCGCTTAAAATTTCGCCAAAATAGGCATCAGCAAATGCGTGACGCAGCGGCGGCAGCATCACAGCGAGCACCTGTGTATAGCGGCTGGAAAGACTTTGCGCCAGACGATTCGGCCGATACCCCATACTGTCAATGACTCGCTGGACGCGCGCATGCGTAGGGCGGCTGATGCGCGGATTTTGATTAAGTACCATGGAAACCGTGGCTATTGAAACCCCCGCCTGCTTGGCAACATCACGAATGCTGATGCGCTCCGGCGGATTTTCTTCAGCCGGGAGAGAGTTAAAATTCACCTGAATCGAATTCGAAGCACCGGCCAACTTGGAGCCTGCAAGGTTGGAAGATTCATGCAATTCATTTTTTAATTTCGCGGCCATACCGAATCCTTTACCTTTTTGCGCCCGCCCGATCAGTGAACGCAAGGGTTAACTGTTTAATCAGTTTAACAATGTAGTAAACTATGTCAAGTTAACTTATTCTAATTCGTGAATTTATATGCTGGCATCGCAAATAACCAACGGTCATCGGGGGCGTGGAATTTTAGAAAATCCGTCGCAATACATCCAATAGGCCGAGAAATAACAATAATTACGGACTTTGTTATTGACATGAAGCAATATTGGAATTATAGTCTGTTTATCCGAGGGAGCTTGTTTTCTGGTTCTCCCACAGATTTATTTAAGTGCATGGACGTATAAGGTCTTTAATGGGCGTTGGCCTGAAGTGGCCTTTTAAGGCCGGTTGGGTAAACCGGTTAAATAAAATGCGGATTTCATGAGCGGGTGTCTACCGCTTCGTTCGGTTCCTTTTTATAGGGAGACATGGTTATGGGTATGCTTCAAAAAAATCACGGGAAGAATATGAAGTTGGCACGGTTGCTGGCGTTGCCTGCACTGGCCGCGTTGGCGGTCATCGGTATGAGCCAAAATTCGCGCGCGGCGCTGGTGGCGTCGGATAACGCGTCCAATTACACCACGTCCGACTGGGGAACTGCCAGCAAGGGTACCGGCTTTGGCAGTTGGGCCTTCAAGGCAAACGCCAATGGTGGCTCGGCCGGAACCTATCTCGACACTTCGTCAAAAGGGATTGCGACAAGCGGAGATTCTTGGGGCGTCTATGCGAATAACGGAAATGGCACTTCAAACATCAACATCACCCGTGCGTTCCTTCCCGGCGTTGGCAGCTTAGCCACGGTCGGGACGCTGCGCGACGGGCAGAGCTTTAACATCGCCTTGGAAAGTGATGGAATCTCTAATGCCAACGCCGCCTTCGGATTCAATCTCCAGGGAACTGGCGGAACGGCGACGCCGTTTACACTTAAATACCAAGCGGGAGGTACGGATGCCATGACGCTAACCGACGCCTCCGGCAGTTATTCGATCTCCGGGGTAAACTTTGCGGACCTCAACGCCGGGATCAATGTTTCGTTCACCCTTGCTGGACCCGTTGCTGGTGGCAATCAAGATTACTCGTTGAGCATTGATAAAACGTCAGGCACGAGCCTGGCTACTCATTCCGGTATGGTTTCTGGCGCGTTGAACCAATTTGAAATTTTTGACACTAATACCTCGGGAAACGGGTATTTCAACAGCGTCGCCGTCACGGGTACGCCTGTTTCCGCCGCTCCCATCCCCGCCTCCTTCGGGTTGGTGCTTGCGGGCGGTCTTGGACTGGCTGGAATGGCATTGAGCCGTCGGCGTTCCAGAGCACAGGCTTGAACCTCAGATATTATCGCAGTCGCCGTATAGTTCTAACGCGACCGGGAACAGATACGTCAACGCGGCGGACGCAAATCAATTGCGTCCGCCGTTTTTTTTGCACGTTCCGCTGCCCGTATGCGCGATCGCAAATTCCCCTCCAGCCCTTGCTGATTTCGTGGCCGCGGGGTTGGATGAGGAACGGCGTCATCGAAAAAGCCCGCGATCTGGCCCGTTCGCCAAACCAGTCGCGACGGGCCGAGGTCCGGCGTGTCATAAAACTCATTTCCGCGGCCAACCCAACGCTGCCGCATTGAGCTAATGACCCGCATCATGACTCGACGCCACGCGCGGCGGCATGATACAAACTTTAGCCCGACGCGGCAGCGTCGTGGTTGGATGCGCAATGGCGTAAAAGAAGAAGCCCGCATTCTCGCTCGGTGCGCCGACCAACCGCGACGGACGGGGTCGCGTTGCGCCATAAAATCTCGTTTCCGCTGTCAACTCAACGCTGCCGCGTTGAGCTAAGGACGCGCGCATGGCCGCTCGGCCGGGCACATGTAAAAAATGGGCTTCGCCACATGCCGACGTGCTAAGAATCATCCATAATTTTTTCCGGGCGGCATTTCCTCAATGCACGCCCATAGACCCCGCCGTTACTTCTTCGCGGCGGAATTTTGCTCTTTAAGCACCGGCGAATTGCGAATGTGCAGGTGGGTGACCCGCACAAAATGGGCCGGGGCAACGCCTTTGCTCAACTGCGCTTCAAAATG
>JAKBCC010000192.1 GCA_021808105.1 Planctomycetota bacterium | reverse complement strand
TCCCCTTTCGCTTCCGAACTCTTCGCAGGATAACCAATGTCCGATTGGCCGGTTCAGATCCGAACAGATGAGCTAATCGTCCGGGCCCTCTATTATCCCTATCATTTTAAGAACGATAAACTCGACAAAGCTGCATTTAAGCCACAGAAAGGAAGCAATAAGATCTCTGTTATGCGACATGATTGGCTTAAGTCAGACGGATGTAAAGCACAGGCCAAGCGCTTGCAACGCGACGGCAAGACATATAGAGGGTTTGCGGCGCTTTGCGCCGGCGAGATCAAAGCTGCCGGGGCAGAAGTGGCCGATTCCCGGCACGAATATGAGGGCCATGCTGATATCCAAATAAAGTGGACAACAGGCGGCGCTGGCGAGCCGGGACCGCCGGAGGAAATGATAGAAATAAACGCGGTTGCAAAGAAGCTCCGCGATAGCGCGCGATACTATCGGGACCCTGATCCGGGTTACAACGGATGGACTGGCGAAGAAATGCGGTAAATTCGTATCACAGCTCAGGAATATTCCCCAGAGAATACCCATTTGGCAGGCCTATTCGTAATTGCCACCCGGTAGCGAGCCTTCCGTCCGGCTACGCCAGCGTGTAGGCCGCCGGACGAGTCACCCCGTACCTTTTTCCGCTTTGGCGTCAACCTTCTCCGTCCGGATATACCAGCGCCGCGCCTGCTCGCGCGCCCACGTTTGATGCCCGCTCCACGCGGTCCAGACGGACCGTCCCCATGCTTGCGCGAGGCGCTGGTGGTCTTCGGGTGTTAGCGCGGGCAGAAGCGAACTGACCGTCAGATCGCCACGCGATACCGGCGGTTCGAGAAATGGAAAGCGACGGTACGACTCCTCGCGGCTATCATGGCGGACGTGGCCCTGCCTTTGCGCCTGACGGATGCTCGCGCTTCCGCCGTGCTCCACAAGCCAACAAAGGCGCATCAGGTGGAAAGCATTGGAGCGGGGGCTGTGTTTTTCTGAGTGCTGAAGTGCGTAGGCGTCAACAGAAAAAAGATGTGCTTCGCCAAACGCTGGATCGCGGTATTCCCGTTCCAGCACAGTATGAAATATGGCGTCGCAATTCCCAAGCCCGTCGGGGATAACCGCACCGCATAAATTGCAATGAACCATTTCTTTGGGCGGGCTATGCATAAGAGGTCCTACCGTTCAATGCTGGAATCCGTCAGCAGGCGGATAGCCCCAACGGCAACCATGAGCAGGGCAGTTATTATCACAGCCGAGTCCATTATTGGCATGTCAAGCTCCTGATTTTACTTCAGCAAACCTTTCGGCTACATCTCGAAAAAGCTCGGCCTACCGAGCCTTGGCAAGTAGGCCCTGAGCGCTTCCTGCAGCGAAACCAGCGCCACAAATCGCCATCCGCCCATACCGGAGTAGCCCATCCGCTCAACAGTAAATTTTTCAACAATCTCCATTCCCGGCGGCACAGTCTCCAAGGCATCCGTACTGCTTCGGGTCATGACATACACCGTCTTACCGGCAGCGGTTCGCCGCATGTGCAGATAGTAGGTTATATTTTTGCGGTTAACGTAGGAGAACATCCCGTACACTCCAACTGAGAGCCACTCGCATTTTTTCAGCAAAGCAACCCCATGCGTGTATCATTATATTTTCACCCGTCATGGCGAGCGGTGTCAATGTGCCATTAATTTAATTCAGCCTGAAACACACTATACCGACGTAGAATTGTCACCCCTTAGCCGAAATAGAAGTGTCACCCCCGGAAAAGGTTCCAGGTACCTTTTTTTCCACGGCCGATAGCAAACAATTGCCAACCTCGGGCGAAAAATGGTACCTGACGCCTTTGTTTCGGCCCGGGCATTTTAGTTCTACGATTGCATTTCTCGCTCGGGCTGATGCGAAATACCGGCGGCCTTGATATAATTACATCGATTTATCGGAGCACGGATCATGCGGTTAAGCCCGGTGGAAAAAGAGGGTATTGAGGTGGAATTGGCGCACTGCCTGCGCCGCGAGAAGGAAGTGCGGAAGGTGGTAGTGTTCGGCTCATTTCTGACACATGATGATCCCGCCGATTTGGATGTGGCCATCTTCCAAGATAGTAGTGAGACGTACCTGCCACTGGCTATGAAGTACCGGCGGCTGACTCGCTCAATTGCCCGACGGATCCCTCTGGACGTTATCCCGGTTCGCTTTGGTGTCGCGGGCGGGCAGTTCCTTCAAGAGATTCAGAAAGGCCGGGTCGTGTATGAGCGACAGCCATGACGCCCGATTGTGGATGAGCTATACAGAGGAAAACCTGCAGATGGCGCGCATGGCGCTAGAAGCAGGCCTGCATAACCCAAGTCTGCAAAACGCTCAGCAGGCCACAGAGAAGGCGCTGAAGGCAATCCGTGCCTTGCGGGGAATGTCTTTGGTGCGCACACACCGCATCGGCGAACTGGTGCGGGACAACCTTGCTGCACAAATTGACGTGGGCCTAAGCGATGACGATACCGATTTAATGGATTCCATATTCACCAGTTCCAAGTATCCGCCCGAATCAGCCTTACCCCTGGCCACGCCCGGTACAGCGATTTGTCGCCGCTGCCTGCAGATCGCCGAGCGCACTTTGGACACCGCCCGGCAACTCATCGCCAAAAATTGATCTCGCGTATGCTATTTGGTGGCAAGCGCCGGGTGCCGGAAAGCGGTCAGCGATCGGGTTTTCCATAGGCATATATCGGCTATTTCTTTACGCGGTATTGCGTCCAGATAATACCGCCGGGAAGCCGTTTGATTGACCTGAGATGAAGCGCTTTCGCCTGGCGCGACGTATGCCCCTTGGGCCCGTCAAAAACGATGGGTGTTCCAATCGAACCGTCCGCAATCGGGACAACAACATGGCTGATTTCATCGATGAGCGACGATGTATGGCTTGGTCATCTGAGGATCTCCTTGTATTGATCACGATAATAGACAATTCCTTCGTGGGTCCAAGCGATTATTAAGTGGCCGCCGATGCTTCATAGCAGCGTTGATTTCTCAGACCTGCGGGTCACTTGCGGACGCTCGAGCGCATCAACGGCCAACCATTTTCTGCAGATTTTCCGGATAGCGTGCGCCTTGAACCGGGATTTTTGACGCCGCCGTTTCCAGGTCGCTTATTTCCGCCGGTGAAAGCTGGACTGACACGGCTCCGATATTTTCTTTCAGGCGATGCGGCTTGGTCGTACCGGGAATGGGAACAATCCACGGTTTTTGGGCCAGCAGCCACGCCAGGGCAATTTGGGCGGGGGTCGCTTTTTTCTGTGCTGCAAATTTTCCAATGACATCGACCAGCATCTGATTGGCCTTTCGGTTTTCTTCGCTGAATCGCGGCACCTTCAGGCGAAAATCATCACCGCTGAACTTCGTGTCCGCGTTAATGGCACCCGTGAGGAAGCCTTTGCCCAAGGGACTAAATGGTACCAGGCCGATCCCCAATTCTTCCAGCGTGGGCAACACTTGCGATTCCGGTTCCCGCCACCACAGGGAATATTCGCTTTGCAGGGCGGTAACCGGTTGGACGCTGTGCGCCCGGCGAATGGTTTGCGCTCCGGCTTCGGACAGGCCGAAATACTTCACCTTGCCGGCTTGAATCAATTCCTTTACGGCCCCCGCCACCTCTTCGATGGGTACGTTGGGATCAACGCGATGTTGGTAGAGCAAATCTATCGTCTCGGTCTTCAACCGTTTGAGCGAGCCTTCCACCGCCTGCTTGATGTGCGCGGGGCGGCTGTTCAAGCCCGCGGCTCCCGGACGATGGTCAGACCCGCTTAAATCGAATCCAAACTTCGTGGCAATGACCACTTGCTTGCGGAATGGTGCCAGGGCTTCGCCTACGAGTTCTTCGTTGGTGAACGGACCGTATACCTCAGCGGTATCAAAAAATGTAATCCCCTGATTCACCGCGGATTGAATCAGTGCGATCATTTCCTGTTTGTCGGCCGCCGGGCCGAGACCAAAGCTCATGCCCATGCAGCCAAGCCCCAAAGCGGAGACTTCCAATCCACTACTACCCAATTTGCGCGTTTGCATAAAAAATTCCTCATCAAGAACCATATTGCTGATCGCTGACTTTTTCCAACCAATCTACTGGACTGCCATTAAGCTTCTCCTGAATAGCAATATGCGTCATGGCGGTGGTGGCAGTGGCGCCATGCCAGTGCTTTTCGCCCGGGGCAATCGAGATTACATCCCCCGGCCGGATTTCCTGTCGCGGCTCTCCCCAGCACTGTGCCCAGCCACAGCCGGAGGTGACAATCAGCGTTTGGCCCAGCGGGTGCGTATGCCAAGCTGTGCGTGCACCGGGTTCAAAGGTGACGCTGGCACCGGCAACGCGTGCGGGTTCCGGCGGTGCCAGAAGCGGGTCGATACGGACGGTGCCGGTAAACCAATCAGCCGGGCCTTTTCCGGAAGGTTGCGAGCCGCTGCGTTTGATTTCCATAAGGTGTCTCCATAAAGACGATTCCGAATTATTTTAGGCGCTGCGCAAAGGCTACGCTCGTGTACCATCTCATCGCGCCTTGCGCATGGCGATCAGTATACCCAGGGAGGTCATGCGGCGGATGCGGTGGTTGATCCGGCCGCGCCGATTTCCCACGGCGGCACAGAACAGTTCTACGACACCGTAAAAGGCGTATTTTAGAGAATTTTCTGCCATCAAGTGAAGCACTTTAGTGGCGGACAGGTGATCGGTCATTTGAATGCGGGCTAAGCCGTTGGCGTAGGCGGCGCGGCTCAAATAGGGCAATGTCACGCGTTCCGGCGTTACCCAATGACGGATGGCCGCACGCGGAGCATAAAACATGCGATGGCCGGTGTTCAGAGCCTGCGTAATAAAGTACGTATCGCCACCGGCCAACACCGTGCGGCCCTGCCGATCCAGATCCGTGCGGAATGAACTTACATCTTGCAACACGCATCGACGGATGGCCAGGTTGGCGGAAATGGCCTCTCCGCCGGTGAATAATTCCCGCACCTCCTGCCCATAATCCACCGAACTAAGCAGGTGTTCGGAACGATGGCTCAGCCACGGCGGCTTTTCCACAGCCTGCCACCAAAGCGTCACTTTGCCCGCCACAACATCCGCCGCCTTCGTGTCAAAAACTTCCATCAACCCCATGAGCCACTGCTGTTCTACCCATACATCATCATCCAAAAATGCCAGAATTTCCCCCCGGGCTTCAGCCAGGGCACGGTTGCGCGCGTGGCTGGCCCCCGCCTGCGGTTCTGCCACGCAGCGCAAGTCGAACGGCATATTTTTTTCGGCGGCTT
>JAKBCC010000191.1 GCA_021808105.1 Planctomycetota bacterium | reverse complement strand
CGGTACGACGTTTGGGTGCCGCATTGCGGCACTACCTGGCATTCTGTGATGATATTCAGAGCCACTTTCCATGTCCTTCACGCGTGGGGCGGGAATTTGCCCTTCGCCTGGCCGGATATTTACATGAAACAATGATCTCACCTAATGGCCATGCCCATACGGCTTTACGGCGAATGAAGAGCCGGGGGTATGTGATGGATACCGTGCGGGCAATGTACGCTTGGGCCAGTGATGTGCATCGGGGTAATCTGCTGCCGCCGGAATGCGGTAATACCTTCCATAAGAATCGGGATGAACATAGCGGTTGCTCGGGAACCGGGTTATTGGGCGAGCCGGATATAACGGTTGGCATGGCGGCAGACTTTCTGAAGACTTGTGACCTGCATCAGTTGCCGATGTTTGCCTTATTGATCTGCTTTGGTCTGCGGGCCGGTGAACCGTGCATGTTGTTTCACGAGCATATTGAAGATGGCTGGTTGAAGGTGGTATGTCTAGAGGAGTTGGAATACACCACCAAGGGCAAACGTGACAAATGGCTGCCTCTGATACCGATAATTGAAAAGACCCTGGGTATTCATGGAATTAGTGGCCATGACACCGTTGGCCTGCTGCTTCGGCGACGATATGCGGGTAAAGCCAATATCCCTTTGCTGGGGGCATCATTGGAAAAGCTCACAACGGAATATGAAGAGCGTACGATGGGCATCAGTGAAGCTGTTCGGCGGGAAGAGATTCGCCAAGCTATTCTGCGGGAAGCCGGGGGATTGGATTACGATGCCATCAGCCGGCAATTCCAGCGCATTCGGAGCCAACTGGGCTGGCCCGACACCGCTACGCTCAAAGACTTCCGCCACCTGTTTGCCACCTGTATGCAGAATTCCGGTATGCCGGAACGTTACATCAAATATCTGCTGGGCCATACTCAGGGCCGGGAAGCCATTGTGCATTACGCGCACTTGAATCAAATACGGCAGCATTATGAGGCGGCGTTGCAATCCCAGATGAAACCCGTGATCGAGGCATTATCCACACGTTTGGGCATTCTGGGATTGTAAGGTGGCGGTTCGGGATTGAATCCATTCACGCGCGACACTGACAATGCCTCGCTTCGCCGTGGCCATGCCCAACTGTTGGCGGATCGTTTCAGGGCGGCTATGGGTATAAACTGCCGTCATACCCAGTCCGCCACCGGGTTTGGAACCGTCGGCGGGCCGATGGCCCATCAACTGGTTGCGGATCAGTGGATCTACGTTGGCATCCTGCAGGCAGGTGGCAAAGGTATGTCGCAATAGTTTTGGGGCGGTGGCTTCCGGCAGGCCGATTCTGGCGGTCAAGTGAATAAACGTTGTTCGGATACGGTCTGCATCGGCGGCCCCGGCGTCACGCCATATACCGGCGGCAAATTGCAGCCGTTGTTGGCGGGAGATGGGTTGTTCGGATAATGGTATCCGGCCAATGCGTTCCTCCAGAATCTGCTGCAATTCTTTGCCGGTCTTGCCAGCCAGTGATGCCGGTGAATCCGGTTGATACTTCTTACGTAGAAACACCGGCCCGGCCGTCCTTTGACCTATGCTGATACGGAGCACCTCCACGAGTTCGGGAATCAAGGGTATATCGCGTTGGTTGCGGGTCTTGACCTGCCAGCCCAGTTCCGGCTTGTTGCGGATTCGCAAGATGCCGCCGGCAAGGTCAAGATCATCGGGCAGCAGTAGGTGCGTCAATTCTCCGGGGCGCAATCCGGTCAGCATCAGGGTCAGAAAGATGGGAAATTCCCACGGATCACAAGCTTTGAGAAACGCCACCTCCTGATCCGGTGTCAATATAGTAATCGGCTTGGCATTCTCAATGGGCATACGGTCGATGCCGATGACGCTGAAGGGATTTTCGGCATAAGGGGAAAGATGCCGGCGGGAACGGGCATAGGTGAACATGGATCGGCAGACTTGGAGAATGAATTTGATTCCCTTATCGCGCAAGCCCCGTTTACGGGCATTGGCATGGCCATTGGGAGCTTTTTCAAGTTGCCGTAAGTAGGCGACAAAGGACTCGGCATGTTGCGGCGTGAAGCCGGAAACCAGTCGCACCGGTGTTACAGCGCGGACAAACTCCAGCAAGTGATCGGTGGCGGCGCGGTAACGGCGGATACTGGAAACCGAGGATCGCAGCACTTGTTCGTGATGGTTCAGCCAGCGCTGGCGAAGTTCAGCTATGGCAACGGGTTCAAAGCTCAACACGCCCGGAGCGCCGATGGTGATCTGGGCGTTGGTCTGCGCGGCCAGCATGCGCGCCGCGTCACGGTCTGAACCGACACGCGGGCGTTTACGCTGTCCTTGCTCAAAATAACAGAGATACCAGACCTTGCCGCGTTGATACCCCCGGACTCGACCAACGCGAAACGATGTTGCGGTGCGCGCCATGACGAAAACTCCCCGGCGGAGTGGTCCCACGCCACAAAACGCCACAAATACCGCCACAAAAGGGAGCTTCCGGGCACGCCCCGGAAATGCAAGTGGCCGTAAATCATATAGTTATGATTCACAGCCACCGGGAAAAACGGAGAGATAGGGATTCGAACCCTAGTAGGACTTGCGCCCTAACCGGTTTTCGAAACCGGCGCCTTCAGCCGCTCAGCCATCTCTCCTTTGCAAGCACTCTTGAGGCTTGGCAATGGATGTCATTATCATGCACGCATCATTGGCGGAAGGCAAGCGATGGTTCGCCTGCGGTTATGTGCGGGTCCATCAATCGAATTTTCAGGTAGCTACTTGAGCGTCATGCCTTAGGACCCTTCAGATTCGCCGGATGCGGGCTGCTCCGCACCGGATGAAACAGTCAAAGTTATCGGACGGGTCGTGTCCTGCCGGGCCAGTTGACCGCAGGCGGCGGCGATGTCCCGGCCGCGGCTGCGCCGCACGTGCACATTCACCCCGCTGCTCCGCAACGCGGTTTGAAATTCCAGCATGGTTTTTCCGGATGGCCTGCGGAACGGCAACTCCGGCACCTCGTTGTAATAAATCAAATTCACATTGGCCCGCAGCTTTTTGGCAATAACGGCCAATTCACCGGCATGTTCCGGCAGCGTGTTAACCCCGTCGAGCATGATATATTCCAGCGTTAATTCCCGTCCGGTCGTCTGAAAATAATATTGCCCCGCTTCCACAATTGCCGCAATGGTTATGCCCCGTGCCCAGGGAATAATGCGCTTGCGCAAGGCGTCATTGGGTGCGTGCAGGCTTACGGCCAGCGTCACGGGAAGGCCGGTATCAGCCAGTTGTTTAATCTGCGGCGGCAGACCAACCGTGCTGACGGTAATTTTCCGCCCGCCGATCTTCAATCCCCAGTCCGCCATCAGGATGCGAATCGCGGCAACCGTGGCGTCAAAATTCGCCAGCGGCTCGCCCATTCCCATAAACACCACATTGCTTAGCCGCATTTTTTCAGGCAGCAAGGCGGTTAACCGCAAAGCCTGTTCCACAATCTGCCCCGGCCGCAGGTTGTTTTTAAGCCCCTGCAAACCGCTGGCGCAGAACGCACATCCCACCGGGCAGCCTACCTGCGTGGAAAGGCAGGCGGTTCGCCGATGCGCCACGGTGATGTTGCCCTCGTCATCGGTGCGATCATCATCGGAGGGAATCATGACGCTTTCGGTCAATCCCCCATCGGCCCAGCGGATTAATATTTTCTCGGTTTCATCCGAAGCCCGCACCTGTCGGGTCATTTCACCGGTAAACAGCGTATAGTGTTCCGCCAGCAAGGCTCGATCATTGAGCGACAGATTGGTCATCTGCTCAAAGGATGCGGCCCGCTTTTTGTATATCCATTCGATAATTTGCGCCGCCCGATATTTCGGCATTCCAAATTCCGCAGTTTGGGCCTGCAGGTCCCCGGGGGATAAATCCAAGATGGAAATCTTCGCGTCATTCATGCTCAAATTATAACCGATAGCCAGGAGCCTGTCCGAGTAATCTCCACAGGAATCACAGAAAAGCGTTGATGACGCCGAGCCTCCCTATTATTAATTCGGCCGGCCATACTGGTCCCGTAAGCCTTTTTGTAAGCATGTTCGGGTTTGCCCCGGTCAATTAGCATCCGGACCGATGGGGTCCTGTCCAGAGCCGACAGCGGAGGGTATTCTTTGAGTTTCAGGCCGCCGGCGCGATGTGATAGCCGAGGCTCCTGCGGCGAAAAATCATTCCACTTCCGCAACGACCGGATTAGCCAGAATGCCAATCTTCTCAATCTCGACTTCCATCTGGTCGCCGGGTTGAAGCCATAGCGGCGGTTTGCGGGCCATGCCGACGCCTTCCGGTGTGCCGGTTAAAATCACTGTTCCGGGCAGCAGGGTCGTGGAGCCGGAAAGAAATTCAATGATGCGCTCGACGGAAAAAATCATGTCCGCGGTACTGGATTGCTGCCGCGTTTGACCATTCACGCGCGTCTGGATTCGCAAATTGTTCGGATCGCCGATTTCGTCCGGCGTAACAATCGCCGGCCCCAGGGGGCAGAAGGTGTCAAATGTTTTTCCGCGACACCATTGTGATCCACCCCGCTGGATCTGCCAGTCGCGCGCGGAAATATCATTGGCGGCGGTAAATCCCATTACGTAATCAAGCGCCTCATCCGCCGAAACATTTTTGGCCTTGCGTCCGATCACAATAGCTAATTCGCATTCGTAATCCACCTGATCGCTGTTGAGATGCCGCGGCAACGCCACGGGATCACCGGGGTTTTGAACGGCTGCGGGATTTTTCATAAACAGCACCGGAAATTCCGGGATGCGCGCATTTGTTTCCGCGGCGTGCCGCCGATAATTCAAACCGATACAGAAAATAGCCGTCGGCTGAACCGGAGCCAGCAGTTTCACCGGTCGCAGCCGCTGGTGTGTGATCGTAAAGGATTCAAACAGATCACCCGTGATGAGCCGGACTTGGCCGTCGGGTTCCTGTGCGCCGCAATGGCATTGACCCTGAGCATCAGAAAATCGCACGATCTTCATTCATTGATCCTTTATGTTTTCCAACACGCACGCCGCTTATATAACGATCTCATTTCTTAACACTTCACTACACCAATGCTATAACGCACGATGACGCGGCATTTGTCAAGGCCGTTGATCACTGCGGCGGTTATCGTATCAGGCTGGACTTGGCTGGACAGAATAGTGCGGGTATGATGCACAGACAATCGCCAATGGAATCAACGCAAAGTGTTGATTTTACCGGCGAAAATACATCACGTGCCGCCGTAGCTCAGTTGGTAGAGCGAAGCTTTCGTAAAGCT
>JAKBCC010000048.1 GCA_021808105.1 Planctomycetota bacterium | reverse complement strand
TGCTGGTATGGTCCGGCCTGACCCAAAAATTCATCCTCACCGCCGCCAACGAACGCGGCGAAGCCGAGTAGCGCTTATGGATCAACGTTATTCAGATTTGGAAATTGTGCCGGTGCCGGTATCGGATATCGCGGCCTTGGTGGAATTGTTTCTGCTGGTGGAGCGGCAGCATCAGCAATATTGGCCCTTGCGCTGGGCGTTAAGAGCGGATATTCAGCAGCGCTATATGGGCTGGATCAGCAGTAATCACGCGAATCCGGATTGGCTGTTTATTATCGCGCGGCGGAAAATTCGTCCCGCCGGCGATAACGCCTCCGGAGAAGTCCTCGGCGGACTGGCTGCCGCGATTAATCAGGAAATTCCCATCTATCAGTTTACCCATTACGCATTTATTCACGACTTGGCCGTGCGCGCCGATGTACGCCGCCAAGGCATCGCCAATGCCCTGATTCAATATTCCCGACAGTGGGCACGCGATAAGGGCGTCAATCAATTGCGCCTCATGGCAGCTGAAAAAAACACCGCCGCCAAAACGCTATTTGAGAAACTCGGATTTCAGACAACCTATGCCGAAATGGTGTTGCCGGTTGATTCAATTTGACCCGCATGGGATAAACATGAAAGACCCAATCCAACCATCCCACCCACAACCTTCGCCGGAAGCGGATAACCGCGGCGTGCCTGATTCATCCCCACTTGCGCAAGCGCAACGAACCGGTGTGTCACGGATTTTTGAAAATGCTTTGCTCCTGCTGATTCGCGTTTATCAGGTCACGCTGTCCCCATTTTTAGGCGGACACTGCCGTTATGAACCTACCTGCAGCATGTATGCTATTCAAGCCGTTCAAGAGCACGGCCCCTGGCGCGGCAGCCTCTTGTCGCTCAAGCGTCTGCTGCGCTGCCATCCCTTCGTAAAAGGCGGCTACGACCCCGTGCCTCCCCGGCATCCGCCTCAATAATTAGAATTCGCTGAATTAAAGGTACCTGACACCTTTGTTATTTCACCTTAGTTATTTTCTGTCGGGCTTTCGCACGCAAAGAAGCATATAGACGGCCATCGCGTCGAGCAGCGCGCCGATGGGCAGGGCGATCAACATCTTCCATGCCAGTGAAATTGCGGCATGATAGCGGCTGCCATTGTGGCTATGCGGAATCAACGCATTGGGCATGCCCGCCAGGGAGCCGACGGCCCAAAAACCGATTAGAACCAGCAGGCTTCCCATGACCAGCATCAGAGGCACAGCTACGCGATACCAGGCATGTGACTTCCGGGCTTTGGGGCGTTTCCCCCGTTGTGCTGCCGGTCCCCCGGATTTGCGATTACCGGAAGTCTCAATGATTTTTGCTTCAGGGATTTCCGCCTGCGAATCCTTTCGGGAATTGGGTCGGGCCATGGGTTGCGGGCGGGGCGGCGGGATGTTGCCGCGTGAGGCTTTCATGTCCGCTTCCAATGCCGATCCCAGCGGGGAAAAGACATCCGGCTGCGTATGTCCCTGTGCCAGCATGGCCACAAACCCCGTTGCACTGCGCGGATCATCGGCACCGGCCATCAACTGGGGTTCGGAATTGTCCAGGTTCTTCAGGGCATCAAGTGCGTCCGGCCGCGCGGGAGGCTTTCTCTTTTTCTTATCCATTATGACACTCCTTGCGGCAGCGGGGGCCGGCTTTGCAGATGCCAACCTGCTTTAACACCATAGCCATTAGCAAATGATCGCATGTCCATGGGGCGTTTGCCAACGGGTTGCAGTGTCAAAAGTTCAATGGCTCCCGATCCGCAGGCAACATATAAGCCCGGCAGGACTTCGCCGGGTTTACCTGATTGTAGGCCTGTAAAAACTTCGCGGCACTTAAGCAACGAGATTTTCGCGCGGATTTCACCATCGGCTGTCAGCAATTCCGCCAGGCAGCCCGGCCAGGGGGAAAGTCCCCGAATGCGGCAGGAAACCTGGCGCGCGGATTGGGCAAAGTCCACATACGCCATGTCTTTGGATAGCTTCGGGGCTTGAGAAATACGGCGGGAATCCTGAAGGGCGGCGCGGGCGCTTTGGGTGTCGATTTGCCGGATAACCTGCTGCATCAGTGGCGCTCCCAGATCAGCGAGGCGATTATGCAGTTCTCCGGACGTTTCGCAGTCGCCGATGGGCGTTGGCACCTGACCCAGAATTTCGCCGCCATCCATAATATTTGTCACGCGAATAACCGATACGCCGGTGGTATGTTCACCGGAAAGGATGGCCCGCTGGATCGGCGCGGCTCCACGAAACGCCGGCAACAGCGACCCATGAAGATTCACCCCGCCATGCGGTGCCAGATTCAAGACGGCATCGGCGATTTTTTGGCCAAAGGCAATCACCACTAAAATGTCCGGAACAACAGCACGCAGCCCCGCAATCACCTGGGGGTTATTGACGTTGGCGGTTTTCAGGACCGACAGCCCCAGCTCGGCGGCGTATGCGGCAATGGGCGTGGGCGTGCAGTGTTGTCCGCGCCCGGCGGGTTTATCCGGCTGTGTTACCACCATTGCCACGTCATGACCCGATTGGATCAGGGCTTTAAGCGCAGGCAGGCCAAAAGCCCCGGATCCAAGAAAAAGCATTTTCATCACATCAACATAACGCAGGTGTTAAATCGCGCCTACCGGCTGATTTAATTTGTCACGCAACGAGGGCATCACTTCCCGCACTTCGGCGGCGATACGGGTATTGGGGAACTGATCCGTGATCTGCTGTCCAATTCGGATAGCTTCACCCCAATTCTTATCATTGCATTGCAGCGCGAATTGCACACCAAGCTGCTGCAACTGCTTCTTGAACACATCACGGGCAATTTCCTTAAACCCTTCGCCTTCACCCGGCGTCAGGTATTGATCAAGCTGTTTGAGCAGTTCTACGCTGCGGTCCACATCTTCCTTGGTAACCGCATCTTTCCATTCCTTCAGCAGGGTGCGTTTGTGATTTTCCTTTGCGGCCTGAATGCGATCGGGCAGCCGCACGACATCCGCATGGCCGGTAAAAGTCCGCGTGAGCTGTTCCATTTCCCGAACCGCTGCGCTCCAATCAAATTTCTTAAGCAACTGGTCAAAATGCTCCAGAGCTTCGTGAACTTCACGTTCAATAAATCCCTTACGGGCGCTTTCCACCATGTCACGGAATTGCGCCGCCTCCTGGCGGTTGCCAAAACGTCGTTCCATTTCCGCAGCCAGCCAGTAGGCACCGTCGTAATCATTTTTATCAATATCCTCCCGGATGGCGTGACGCAGCGCTTCGCGGTCTTTGTGGCGATACGCGATCTGCTTGGCTGAATCCGAAAGCGCCGCGCTGTCCCGAATACCTTCAAGAAGTTGACGCTGCGTTTCCATTCCTCCGCGCAACTGCTCATATTGCCAGTGATCATCGCTCATCGACTGAATTTTCAAGCTCATGGCCGCATAACTCAACCCGGCCATCGCCAGGACTACAAGGCCCGCACCCAGGAGTATAAAACCGGGGACCATCACCGTCATCGCCTGTGGTGCGTTAGCCGCCGCCTTAATGCCCGGTGCCGCGGCCGCCAGTGCTACAATGCCGATGACCAGACAACCCGCCCCCCCCAAGGCAACGATCAGACTTACCCACCGAGATCGTTTAATTAAATGTTCAATGTTCATAAGCATCGATCTCCAAAAAATCCTAAATGTGGCTGGCAGTTGTGCAAGTATTTCTTCGCAGGACAGCCGAAGGGTGACCGGGGGAAAAAAGGGAGTTTTTGGCCCCATGACCCCGGCCGAGCATACTTGCGACTTTATCGCCGGCAAAAAGTACCGTCAACAAAAGGTATTATAGGCCGACAAAATGCCGTGTGCACCCGTATCGGCAACCATAATCCACCGCCCCCGCGATGGTGGCGATACATCCACCGGCATTTATATCGGCGTTTGATTGCATTTTCGACAATAAACAGTAATCTAATACCAAACATGAAATGTGTAATATTTTTCAAGTTTTACTGAATTACGGACCGATAGAATCCCAGTAGAACGGGTTGTAGAAAATTATGGGTTCAAACTCAAAAACGTCTTCTCGAAAAGTGGCCTCGGCCGTGAATCATCGCCGGGTGTTTACGGTCCTGTCCTCTCTCGTGGCAACCCTGGCACTAACGGCGGGGCTGCTGCTTCTGCTTGAGGGGCAACCGATCACCAGCGCCGGCCCCTACATGATGAACTTTTCCAACAACACCCAGAATTGGAATTCCGTTATCCACGCGGACACCCGATTGCGGAAAGGCCGCTGGAACTATATCATCGTCTATCAATCCGGGAGTCTGTCCGGCAATTCCGCCGAACTCTCGGAGGGCAAAGATGTAGGAGGAATGATCAAGCCCCAAAATGCGGGGAACATGACGCAGGGTGCCAATTTTCATTTTGTGGTGGATAACGCCCGAAACGACCTTGGTATTCCCGACGGATACGTACAACGAGGCGTGGCCTGGCAGAAGCAATTATCTACCGCACCGTATTTTTCCTGGCCTTATTTAACACCTCATCATTATGCTGGTTATGCCAATGCCGTAGGGGTGTGTATCGTCGGAGATATCAATCGTCAGGCTTATTCCAGCCGCCAGATTCATTCCGCTGTGGCGCTGATCAGAACATTGCAGCGGCGGTTGAATATTCCAAATTCCGGCGTCAAACTACAGTGGGAAATTCGTGGACAACCTACCGCGCGTGAGCGCGCCTTTGGCCGCGAGTTTCATCATCTGCTTCGGCGTTGATCCATTGTAATCCCGCTCATATCTTTTTGGGCTGGCAAATAGCAGCGAAAGCGAATACGATACCCCGTGCACAGGGGGCATTACGCCCGGCAGCGTCACTTGCTGCTGCGGCGGGACGTTGACGTTGTTGGCCGGCCGGCAAGAAGGAACTCTGTAATAAGGCTCGACCTGGGTGATGGAAGTTCTACCCGATATTCCTGATTTTGAAGTGTTATCCTGTCTGGGTTATGGAGCCAGGAGCACAATTTATGCGGTCTGTGAAATCCGCACGCGCCAGGTCTACGCGCTTAAAAGGGTTCTACGACGCAGCCCTGAAGATGACCGCTTTTTGGAGCAGGCGGAACAGGAATACGCCATCAGCAGCCATTTTACTCATTCGGTTTTGCGAAAAAGCCATCGCCTGATTCGCCGGCGAAAATTTCTTTCCACGACAGAATTACATTTGCTCATGGATCTTTTCGACGGCGTCTCTCTGGATACCGAGCGGCCGGCCAGCCTTAAATCTCTGCTGGAAATATCCTGTCGCGTTGCCGAGGGCCTTTCCGCGATGCACAAAATGGGTTACGTTCACGCCGATATCAAACCCAACAACATCATGATCAATCAGAATAATGATTGTAAAATTATTGATTTCGGCCAAAGTTGCGCCATTGGTACGGTAAAAAGTCGGATTCAAGGCACCCCTGATTATATTGCGCCAGAACAGGTGGCCCTGGGGCCGCTGACGCCGGCAACCGACATTTTTAATTTTGGAGCCAGTCTTTATTGGTGCGTGACGGATCGCCATGTGCCAACCGTCATCCCCAAGAAGAAGGCCGGTGCCAGTGGAGTTGATTCCCGTACGCTGATTCCACCTCATGAAATCAATCCGCGGATTCCAGCGCAATTATCACGCTTGATTCTTGAATGTGTGGAAAATCGCCCGTCTGATCGTCCGCCGAGCATGGAAGAAGTCCATGCCCGGCTGCAATTGGTCTTAAGCGTAAGCTCAGCGGTTTACCTGCAGCGTGCCAATGCGGCCGCCCGGGAGGGCCAGGTGGCAGACGCTGCAGACGGTAACCCGGCAGGCACGACATCCGCAGCCGATGCCGATACCGTAACCTGAATGATTCCGGCGAATGGACCTATCCAGTCTTTTGATTGAATTATTGGACCCGATTTGGCCGATGCTTAATGATATGGCATGTATTCTACGCTGTATCTGTGGCTGTGCTGACGCCGGCCCGTGCCGATGAGAACGAACTAAGGAATCTATGTCCGCCCGTCAAACCATTGATTACCTCCGCCAGGGTGCGGCCTTGAATCGTGAAGATACTTTGCGTAACGGCCACATGTTACATTTTCCGGCTTCCGGTGAACTGGTTGTGGCGGGCGATCTGCATAACCATTGGCGGAACTACGAAAAGATAAAAACCTTTGCCGCGCTGGATCGGTTTCCCGAACGTCATGTGATCCTCCAGGAAATTATTCATGGCGGAGCCTTGGGTCCTGACGGCGAGGATAGCAGCATCCAAATGCTTCTGGATGCCATCGACTGGGCGTTCCAGTTTCCTGGCCGGGTGCATTTTCTTCTTGCCAATCATGATTTAGCGCAGATTCAGGCTATCCCCATCATGAAAGATGGCTACGACCTCACGGAACGGTTTAATCGGGGCTTCAGTGTTTTTTACGGCAGTAAAGCGGGTGAGGTATCAGCGGCATTTCGCGAATTTGTGCACAGTATGCCGCTGGCGGGCATTACCATCAGCGGCATATTTTTAAGCCATTCGCTACCAGGTGACCTTGACCTGCCATCCTTCGACGCCGGCATTGTGCGTCGTACCCTCACCGACGCGGATTACCAGCGAAACGGCTCGGTGTATAAGATGGTCTGGGGCCGTTCACAAAGCGAACAGGCGCTGACAACCTTGAGCAAATTCTGGTGGGCGGACGTTTTTATCTGCGGACATCAGATGCAGGAAAGCGGCTTTGGGATGCTGGGCAAAAATATGCTGATTGTCGATTCCTCTCACAATCATGGCGTTTTATTGCCTCTGGTTCTCGACCGCCAATACACCATGAACGATCTGGTAAAAGTATTGGTTCCGCTGGCCGGTGTTGAATAACTCGCCCGCCTGTTGCACTATTTCCGCCCGTAAAATAAAGAGCAGGTGGGGCCTATCAGCCGCAAAAGCGTATCTTCCGCCATGCACGTTTTGTTTTCAATGAGTTTTATGTTTCAATACTCCCACCAGAAAAACGTCCGTAACGGACAACAGACTTCTGGAGCTTAGCAGTTTGGTACTCTGATAGTGCACCGAACTATGCAGAATATTCACTCGGCACGAATAATATCATTGCCGAACGAGGAATTTAAATGATGGTTTATTGGCGCAGCAGAACTTTCCGTCAGCGGTTGATCGCAACTGCGGCCGCCACGCTGGTGGCGGCACTTGCGGGCTGTACGCATAATGGATCACAGGGACCGACAACGATTTCCGCCGCCGCATTTATTCGCCCGGGTGCGCCGCTTTCCAATCCGCGATCCAGTCCGCCATCAAGCAAAACCCAACCGCTGACATCCCAACTTGACGGTGCGGCGGCACAAAACTCTCCAACCCCTCAAACAACCGTCCTTCCCGTGCCGCCCGCCAACATTCAGGCCGCAGTGACGCCGGCTCCCGGAACTAATCTGGCCGTGGCCGCACTGCTGGGAACGGTGAACAGCAAACCCATATTTGTCCAGGATGTGCTGCGGCCGATTTCCAAAGAATTAAAAAACGCGGCAGCTATCAGCAAGACGAAAACCTACTTTCAGCAGCAGGCGGAGCAAAGCATTGCCCGCGAGCTCAATGTGCAAATCGATGATATTCTTTTTCTGGCCAAGGCCAAAAGATTTTTGGATAAAGATGACATGAAGGAAGTTGCGGCTGTCGTAGCCGGGCAAAAGGCCAAAATTGTCGCACAATATATGGGGTCCGAACAGTTGGCCGACCGCGCCTTGCAGCAACAGGGAAGTTCTCTGAATCAAAAACTTCAGGCCGTTCGGAATCAGACGATCATCGGCATGTATCTTAATCGTACGGTGTACCCCAAGCTCATCAGCACGCGCCGCGAGCTTTGGCATTACTATCAAGCTCATATCGCCAAATACACGCAACATGCTTCGGTGGATCTTTTCACCATCACGTATCGGGTGATCAATCAGTGGCCGCGCGATCCAACGGATCCCACGCATACCCAGCCGGTCGCCCATGCCACCAAAGCCCAGATCGCCGCCGCGTGCCGCAAGGCGGTGGCGTATTGTGACAAGCTGGAAAACGAAATCCGCCACGGTGCTAATTTCGCGCTTCTGGCGGAAAATAATTCCGCCGACTCAGCGGCGGATAATGGCGGCCACTGGCCCAACACGCGTCGCGGCGAATTATCCAACCCTTTGATTGAAAAAATAGCCTTCTCCCTTAAGCCTCATACCATGGCCCCGCCGCTGCTGATAAAAAATAAAACCAATCCGCGTGGTGATGCGGTGGTGATTATACGCGTAGGTACTGTAACGCGCCATCATGTCATCCCGTTCGGACAGGAACAGGCCGCAATCGCTCAGATGTTGCGGCAGCGCATGTATCGGCACTTCATGCTGATTTATCAGCGCAACCTCTATGATTCCGCATCCGTTAAAGCCATGACGCGAATGGTCTCAACCGCCGAACAGGTAGCGACATCGTTGTATTTCACGCACTGAACTTCACCCCTCGACATCGACGAATACATGGTAACCTCCGGCGCAGAAAAAAAGCCGGGCGGTTTGAAGACCGGCCCGGCTTGATAAGTGGAGGCGGAGGGAGTCGAACCCTCGTCCCGTGGCAGGTTGAAGACAACCTCTACGTGCGTAGACTGCATGTTAATCTCAAATCGCCGGACGCCGACAGTCTGACTTCCGGAAATTCCAGCCCATCCTGGGTCTTAGCAAATGGCCGATAGACGTTGCCATCTGAGCATTCCGCTAGTCGTCGGTTCGTCGCAGGCCGCGGACTTCCTGCGGGAACCGGGTTGCCTGTTTAATTAGGCAGCCAACCGAAGGCTTGCGCCCCCGGCTGTTGGGAACTTAAAGTTCTCAGCATTTGATTTTTTGCCACCCAGTTTAACGACTTGCTTGGCAGGTCGGCACGCCATCATCGACACTACTGTCCGGTCGATACCTTTCGCCCCCCTTTCAAAGAGGTAAAACAAGTATTTATTATACCCCGTGGTCAGCGGGCCAACAAACTCATGGAAATCAACAGGGAGTATTTGACGATCTTCAATCAATGGCCTATATTTCACGTATGCGACTGTGTGTACTGGTATGGTGCATAAATTTTTAATTTTAGCTTGGGCGTCAGAATTTTAGGCTCAGAAGGCAAATTTTAATACTGTAATGTCGGCCTATAATGATTCGGGGAAAAAAATGAAAAGTATCTCTACAACGAATCTATTTGGAGACGAGTTTCTAAGTGCGGTCTTTGCTAATTTCAGCGATCGGAAGCTAAAATTCAGGACCACTGAAAGCGAACTCATGGAAATCTTCCATGGATTGCTCAAGAATCGTGCATACAGAGCTTTTGCAGGGCAATATCCATTCGATTCCGACGGGCCCGAACCGAAATCAAAAGCGTTATCAGATGCTTTCGCTTCACTTCAGCAGTCCAGGCTGGTCGGGCGGCTTAATCCAGACCTTGTTGTTTACCATATCTCACCGGCGCTGATGGTACGTTACAAAAAATTTATCGAACCAAAACTTAGCCGTGAGAAAAACCTGATTCTACAACTCGCCAGAGACGTCGAGCGAAAATTGAGCAGCGCGCAGTAGGATTTCGATAGGATTACAATTTGACGGCCATTAAAAGAAAAATTGAGAGATTTGTAGCTCTGCATCTTGACGGCGCGCCGCCAAACATTAACAAAAGTAAGTTCGTCCATGACCCCCTTTGGGGAACCATTGAAATATATGGCCATGAATGCAGTATTTTAGACACCCCGCTCCTGCAACGACTGCGGCAAATCCATCAGACGGGCTTTGTATACGCGACATATCCATCTGCCACGCATACTCGTTTTGAGCATACGGTTGGGGTCATGCACATCGCCGGACGAATCGCCGGCACGCTACGGAAGCGCCATCCAGAGGATGTCAGTGAAAAAACCCAGCAGAGGGTTCGCTTGGCTGCACTGCTCCATGACGTGGGGCATTCCGCATTTTCGCATACCAGTGAGGAATTATATGGAACACGCCGAGACCTAAGCAAGCTCCTTCAAACTGGTGGAGAATTTGAAGGAAAAGGGGCGGGTGAGGTATTATCATACTTGGTTGTGACGTCAGATGCATTCAGAAATTTTTTCGCCCAGATCCGTAAGTATTACGAAATTGAGGTAGAGATTGATGATTTTGCTCCCCTAATACTTGGCAGAGCGGACCCGAAAAACCAGTATGAAGCTGACATAATCAGCGGCCCTGTGGATGCCGACAAGCTGGATTATTTTCCCCGCGACGGACGATCGGCGGGAATTGAATTGACTGTAGACATCGAACGCCTTTTGCATTGTTTGAGCATTGAATCCGAGGTCAAAGATAGTAAGCAATACCGTAGAATGGTGGTCCGGAGGGGAGGCTACAACGCCATCCAACAACTGTTATTTGCCAGAGCCACCCTGTTCGCCAGTGTATACCACCATCACAAGGTGAGGGCATGCGATTGTATGGTGAAGGCAGTCTTCGAATATTTTGGTGACAAGGGTCTTAAATTTAAGAAGAACGCGGTTCACGGTGGAACCGCGCTTGAAAGCGCCGCCGACTTCCTTTTATTGACCGATCAGGATTTTTTCAACGAAGCCTATAGCCACAAGAAAAGCGATACCGCCCACCAGTTAATACATGATTTGCTCTACCGCAGGCTCCTTAAGAGAGCCTTAATCATCACACGCAATACAGTTCAGGATTTTAATGATGACAACCAAAGGGCTGGATATGCTCAGTTTTACAATTTGAAAGAAAATGCAACCGAGTTAAGGAGGCTTGCCGAAAAAATACGGAAAAGAGCGCAGTTTTCCATTGATAAATATCAAGTCTGGGTTGATATACCCCGAGACCCATCATTCAAGAAAGCGGGCGAGGCCAAAGTCAATTTGTCTTCGGGAGATGGTCGGCCACGACTCGTTGAATTGGAAAAGGTTATTCCAATCTCTCAATGGGTTGATACCTATCAACACTTCTATGCGCAGAGCTTTCTCTTTGGTCCCCCGGATATACAAATACGTGCAAAATTGGCCCGCGCTGCAATAGAAATCTTGAGAGAAGATTTTGGCTTGGAGTTAAACCGCGATGCTATCGCCCATGACCTTCAAGATCGGGTAAATTAGGCTGATAGGAAACATACACTTTACCATTCAATTCAGCATCGCAGACCCGCTGGTGCGACACCCGTTATTAATTGACGGCCACTTTAACGCAATTGCGATATTGTTGCAATGCAGCTTGCATCTTGGCCCGGGTTATTGGTATCCTAGTGGGTCTTGGAACGCAGTTTCCCGGCAGAGAAATTTGGCCGGGCACCATGGCTCTTGAGCCGAGCTATTATAAGGAATGAAAGGTGAAACTGCTTATAGATATTTTCTAAGCCCATGCCCCGCGGCCGATGCGACGCCCGGCATGGGTGAAACATCGGCACGGTGCGGTGGGTGTGACCACTGAAGTCTGTGCCCGCGAGAAACGCCCCGCTGCTCCGATTTATATCGCCCGGCGGAGAAGGACGGTTCTGGCGGGCTTGTTATTTATAGAGATCTAGAACCGTCAGGAAATTTAGAAGTTTTTACTCTTTCAGGATACAGAGGTACATATCATGGCCCACGACTTAACACGTTATCGCAACATCGGCATTGCCGCTCATATTGATGCCGGCAAAACCACCGTGTCAGAGCGCGTTCTGTTTTATACCGGTAAAACCCACAAGATCGGCGAAGTGCACGAAGGCACCGCCGTCATGGATCACCTGGAAGAGGAACAGCAGCGCGGCATCACCATTACCGCAGCCGCCACCACGTGCCCCTGGCGCTTAAGCGGCAGGGAAGATGGCGATGAATATATTATTAATCTCATCGACACTCCGGGCCACGTGGACTTTACGGTTGAAGTCGAACGCTCTCTGCGCGTGCTGGACGGAGCCGTGGCCGTGTTTGACGGTCGCGAAGGTGTGGAAGCACAATCGGAAACGGTCTGGCGGCAGGCCACGAAGTATCACGTTCCGCGGCTCTGCTTTGTTAATAAGATGGACAAAGTCGGCGCGGATTTTGAATTCTGCGTGAAAACAATTCATGACCGCCTCGGTGCTAATCCGGTTCCGATTCAGATCCCCATCGGCGCGGCTGAAAACTTCGCCGGCGTCATTGACCTTCTGGAAATGAAGGGCTATCAATGGGATGAAGAATCCAAGGGCCGCACCTGGGGTGAAATCCCCATACCGGCGGAATTCAAAGCCAAAGCGGATCAGGCCCGCGCGTACATGATTGAAAAAGCATCGGAATGCGATGATCAGTTGATGGAAAAATATCTTTCCGATCAGCCCATCAGCAACGATGAAATTAAAGCGGCCCTGCGCAAGGGCACGTGCGCGATCAAAATTAATCCGGTGTTGTGCGGTTCCGCTTTGAAATACAAAGGCATACAACTGCTGCTGAATGCGGTGGTGTATTATCTTCCCAGCCCGATGGATAAGCCGCCGATGGTGGGCCACGATGTTCGGGAAAAAACCAAGGAACTGATTCGCAGGGCCGATATCAATGAGCCGTTCTGCGGCATTGTATTTAAGATTGTCAGCGATCAGCACGGCGATTTGAGTTATGTCCGCGTCTATTCCGGCAAGCTCGAGTCCGGAGCACGTATCATCAATTCCACGCGGGATAAAAAAGAAATTGCCTCGCGTATCTGGGAAATGCACGCTGCCGATCGTATCCAGCGCGAATTTGCCGAAGCCGGTGATATCGTCGGTGTTGTGGGCTTTAAGTATGGCCTTACCGGCGATACGATCTGCGATCCGGATCATCCGATTCTGCTGGAAAAAATGGAGTTCCCCGAGCCGGTTATCAGCATGTCCATTGAGCCAAAAAGCGCCAATGACAAAAACAAGCTCGGCGAAGCCCTTACTACGCTCCGGCGCGAAGACCCCACTTTCCGCAGTAACTTCGATGCGGAAACCGGCCAAACCATCATCCACGGTATGGGTGAACTGCATCTGGAAATCATTGCCAACAAACTCAAGCGCGACATGAAAGTGGATGTCACAGTCGGCAAGCCCAAGGTCGCATACAAAGAAACCATTACCAAGGCTGCCGAAGCCCAGGGTAAACATGTCAAGCAGAGCGGCGGTCGCGGTCAATATGGCGACTGCTGGATTAAGCTTGAGCCGTATGTGCCCGTGGAAGGCGATGATTCTGAAGATTCGCTGCTGTTTAAAAACGACATCAAGGGCGGTTCAATTCCCCGCGAATATATTCCATCCGTGGAGTATGGCGTGCGGCAGGCCGCTAAATCCGGTGTTCTGGGCGGCTTCCCGATGCTGAATATGAAAGTGGCGCTTTTTGACGGCAGCTACCATGATGTCGATTCATCGCAGATCGCCTTTGAACAGGCCGGTATTCTGGCTATGCAGTCAGCATGTAAGAAAGCCGGGCCGGTGCTGCTCGAGCCGATCATGAAGCTTCAGGTCACCACCCCCATTGAATTCGCCGGGCCGGTGCAAGGTGATATTTCCAGCCGCCGCGCCATGATTGAAAATACCGAAAACCGCGGCAACACCCAGGTCATTGACGCCACGGTTCCGCTGGCCAACATGTTCGGCTATTCCACGATTCTGCGTTCACTTACGCAGGGCCGCGCTAACTACACCATGGAACCGCACAGCTACGCTCAAGTGCCCAACCATGTAAAAGATGAAGTCCTGGCGAGCCTGAAGTAATTCTTCTGTGTTGCCAGCCGCAAGGTTCTCCAAAGTTAACACCCGGTCGATGTAATATCGACCGGGTGTTTTTTTGCCCGTTTCATGCCAACCAGCCACCGTATTTCATGGATCGGCCTTCCCGGAGTTGCTGCGTAAACCGGCCGGCGTGTTTATAATTATCGTCGCCTGCTCCGGCGGAATATCCGCAGGTGCCTCCCAGCGGTATTGGAGTTTAATATATGCCCAAAGATCCGGCCTGGGCAAAAGCGATGATTCATTCAACGGGGCTGTTTGCCGCAGTTGTGGATGCCGCCGGCCAAATTCTTTTTGTCAATAATGAAGTTGCGTCCACGTGCGGCTGCGGTGCCGATATGCTGGTGGGGCAGTCCGCGTTAGACTCTATTTTGTCCTCCGAAAATTTTCATCAGGTTGTTGCATTGCTGGCGAATCCGGATGGCTTCCGCGGCCCCGTGCAATTTGAACAAACGTGCTTAAATAACCAGAAGTCTACGCGCATTGTGGCTTATGTAGCATCCCCGCACATTCAGGACACAGGCCAAGCCGTGGCGATTCTCACGGGTTTTGATGTTACCGACCGGGCGAAAATAACTGATGCTCTGCGCCGCAGCGAGGCCCAGATTCGTGCCATCGTAGAAACGGCGGTGGACGCCATTATCACCATGAATGATCGCGGCTTTATTGAATCGTTTAACCCCGCCGCTGAGCGCATTTTCGGATATGCCGCCGCGGAAGCTATCGGGCAAAAGGTGGATATGCTCATGCCTGAGCCTTATCACAGTGAGCATCATCATTATGTTAATAACTATCTTCGTACGGGGCACGCAAAAATTATTGGTGTGGGACGGGAAGTAACCGGCTTGCGTAAAGACGGCAGCACTTTTCCCATGTACCTGGCGGTAGGCGAACAGAAGGCTGGCGATACCCGGCATTTCACGGGAATCGTGCGGGATATAACCGAACGCAAGCGCATGGAGGCGGAAATTCTGCATATTGCGGAGCGTGAGCAGCGCCGTATCGGGCAGGACCTGCATGACGGCCTGGGCCAGCTTTTGACCGGAGCTGCCATGGTATCCAAGGCCATTGCCCAGCGGCTGAAGAAAAAATCGAAGGTGCTGGCCGGTGAAACGGAAAATCTCACAGCCCTGCTTAACGATGCCATCGCGCAAACCCGCCGACTGGCACGGGGGCTTCAACCGCTGGATCAGGCGGATGAATTTCCCACCGCGTTGGAGGAACTGGGTTACCAGATGGAATCTCTTCTGGGAGTCACCTGCGATGTTCGCGCCGATGCGCTGCCGCAGTCATGCTCTCTTCTGGCGGCGACGCATCTTTATCGCATTGCGCAGGAAGCCATGAACAACGCCGTCCGCCATGGGCAGGCGAAACATCTTGATATCAGCTCCCAGACACTTGGCTCGCTGGTGCGCCTGACCATCCATGATGATGGCGCGGGATTTTCGGAACCGCGCGGCCGCGGCCTGGGATTACGTATAATGGATTATCGAGCCCGCGTTATTGGCGGCCACCTGGATATTCGCAGCAGCCCGGGGTCGGGCACCACCGTGGTCTGTTCCGTGGGAGGGCCTGAACCCAACTTGGAGACCGTGCATCATGCCGACGATTCGCCCGCGATCTAAAAATGTAAAAGTACTGCCGCGCATTGTGCTCGTGGACGACCATCCCGTAGCGCGGCAGGGGGTGCGCCTGCTTATTGAAGCCGCAGGTGATCTGAGCGTCTGCGGTGAAGCGCCCGATGCCGATGTCGCAATGAATTTAATTTCCACACTCAAGCCTGATCTGGTGGTTGTGGATTTATCGATGAAGGGCAAGCCGGGCTTGGAACTCATTAAAGACCTCAAGGCCCGCGACGAGAATTTGCTGATGCTGGTGCTTTCCATGCACGATGAAAACATGTACGCCGAGCGAGCTTTGCGCGCCGGTGCCCGTGGCTATATCATGAAGCAGGAAGCCACCGAGAAAATCCTCCTGGCGATCCGGCGAATTCTTACCGGGGAAATTTATGTAAGTGAAGCCATCGCCGCCCGCGTGTTGCGCCAGTTGGCTGTTTCAGGAAATCAACCGCTGAAATCATCCCTGGATCTGCTGACCGATCGTGAACTGGAAATTTTTCAGTTTCTCGGCCAGGGCAAGCCCGTGCGTGAGATCGCCAAAACCCTGCATCTAAGCACAAAAACCATTGAAGCGCACCGCGAACACATCAAAGAAAAACTCAACCTGGCCAGCAGCAGCGAATTACTGCGCATGGCCATCCAAGTGACGATGGAATCCGGATAGTCTCTCCATGCCATCACACGTTGCGGGCGGCGGGTTCATGCGGTAATCTGGCTCGGACAGGCTTTCAGGCCTTTTACGAAAGGATGTTACGGCATGCGGGATCAGCGATTAGATAAACTTGCCAGGGTGCTTGTGGGTTATTCTGCGGGAGTCAAAGCGGGCGAACTGGTGAGAATTTCCGGCGATGCCATCGGCCTGCCGCTCATTGAAGCCATTTATGAACAGGTGCTTCTGGCGGGCGGACATCCCTTTGTTTCCATGAGCTCTGATGCGATGGAAGAAGCGTTTTACCGCGTGGCCAGCGCCCGGCAATTGGAATATGTTTCGCCGGTGTCCCAATTCATTGTCGAAAATATGGATGTATCCATCGGTCTCTGGGCACAGGAAAATACCCGTTCCATGACGCAGGTGGACCCCAAGAAGCAGGCCGCCGCCGCGCAGGCCCGCAGGCCGATCAGCAAACGCTTTCTGGAGCGTGCCGCAGAGGGCAAATTAAAATGGGTGGGGACGCAATATCCCACGCAGGCCAGTGCGCAGGATGCGGAAATGTCGCTGCACGATTATGTGGATTTCGTTTTCCGTGGCGGATTGCTGCATCTGGATGATCCGGTGGCGGCCTGGAAGCGGATCAGCGAAAAGCAGCAGCGGCTGGCGGATTATCTTAACGGTGCCAAAGAAGTGCATGTGATCGCCAAAGATACTGATTTGCGTTTGGGCGTGGAAGGACGTCGCTGGATTAACTGCTGCGGGCATGAAAATTTTCCGGATGGAGAAGTGTTCACCGGGCCGATTGAAGATGCGGTCAACGGCGTGATTCGTTACAGTTTCCCGGCGGTGCATCATGGCCGCGAATGTGACGGCATTGTGCTGAAGTTCAAGAATGGCAAAGTAATCGATGCCACTGCCTCCAAGGGATTGGATTTTCTTACCGCCATGATGGATCAGGATGCCGGCAGCCGAACGCTGGGTGAATTTGCCATTGGCACCAATTTTTCAATTCAACAATACACGCGTAACACGCTGTTTGATGAAAAAATCGGCGGAACCTGTCATGCGGCATTGGGCGCGGCCTATCCGGAAACCGGCGGAAAAAATGAAAGTGGTCTGCACTGGGACATGGTGTGCGATTTGCGCCAGCCGGGATGCCGCATTGAGGTCGATGGCAAAACCATTCTGGAAGCGGGGCGCTTCGTGAATGCAGACTGGCCTAATCCGTAGTGATTTCTGATTTGTCCATGCCGCGAAGATCGTGCATAATACACCCATGCGTTTGTGAACCACTTTTTTGAGGATCATCGAAAATGAAAACCCTGCCCAAAATAATCATGGCTGCTGCAACTTCCACACTCGCTCTGGCTCTCGTGGGCTGCGGCAACTCCGGTTCACAACAGGCCCCCCAGGCATCAGCCCCGGCCACCCCGCCCAATGCCACCGCCGTTGTCCCCGCCGGCGCAGCTCCCAGTACAGCGCCTGCGACAACTGCCGCCGCCGCCCAACCCGGCAAAGCGGGTCAGGTGCGAAAGCTCGCGGATGGATTGATTATCAAAGATATAAAAATCGGCACAGGTCCGGTGGCGGAAGACGGCGAAACCGCCATTGTCCATTACACGGGTATGCTGATGAACGGTAAAGTTTTCGACGCCAGCAAACTCCACGGCAATCAGCCGTTCCCATTTGTGCTCGGTGCCGGGCAGGTTATTCCAGGTTGGGATATTGGCGTAAAAGGCATGCGGGTAGGCGGAATTCGTGAGCTGACAATTCCGGCGGCACTGGCCTACGGAGATCAATCTCCTCCGGGCAGCGGAATTCCCGCCAACAGCACGCTGAAGTTTCGGGTGCACCTGCTGGGCGTGCAGACGCCAAATTAATTGATAAAAAATACTCTTGCTTTCCAAAAATGCCGTGTTACACTACGTGGAAAGCCAGCGACAGTGGCATGAACATTTTATTCCGGGAGGTTGTTAAGCCCGGTATGCCACGTTAAAATCGCTGATCAGTTCGTGAGAGCATCAAAAAATCTGGTCGCTGTGTTGCAATGGTTTGATACTCTCATAAGGCAGGGAAGGCCACCCAAAGCAACGAATGGATTCGATATGCTTGGTTTAGTCCAAAATTTGACCTATAAAATTCATGGACGGGATACCGTGCGGGCCGCCCCGGGTACCCCCGCTAAAACATTACCATCCACGCGCTATTTTGTAATTACGTCAAAAAATAAATTTGCGAGATCAGCGGTGAGAACCGCCGGCTACTCCGTTTCCCATCCGTTTGGCGATGGGGCGATCCGTGTTTCGGTAATCCACCACCGTCGCGATACAGTGTTATATGGAATGTTCAGGGGGCATGAGGCCCACGTGTGTTTTGCGCCTGGCGGATATGGGAGTCACCATCCGTTCAGGTGCTGGTCTGGTCAAGGAGCGACCCATGGCAAAAACTCGCACAACAACCGCAGCCATTGAACAGGACATCAATGATGTCTGGAAAAAGTTCAAAGCCAACAAGACCGAAGTTATGCGCAATCTGCTGATGATGGAATATCTGCCATTGGTGCGCTATAACGCCGATCGTATTTATTCCAAATTGCCCGATGAAGTGGATCTCGATGATCTTATCCAGGCCGGCTCCTTCGGGCTGAAAGATGCCATCGAATCTTTTGACCCCAATCGGGGCGTGAAATTTGAGACCTACTGCGCGCCGCGTATTCGCGGTGCGATTCTCGACGAATTACGCAACATGGACTGGGTGCCCCGCCTGGTGCGCAGCCGCTCCAGTAAAGTTATTCAGGCGTCCCGGCAATTGGAAATGAAACTGGGTCGTGCCCCTACCCAGGACGAAATCGCCGCCCATCTGGGCGTGCCGCCTGACGAATTTGAAAAAATGCTCAAGGATTCCAGCGCTGTTTCCCAGGTAAGCCTGTCCCGGAAATGGTTTGAATCCGACAGCGACAAAGACGTGCGCGAAGTCGATGTGCTGCAGGACAAAGCTTCTGATTCACCCCTGGCGATCTTGCACCAGCGTGATATCAAGGATTTAATTACCCGCGGCTTATCCCGCTCGGAAAAAATGATCCTCGTGCTGTACTATTATGAAGAAATGACCATGAAAGAAATTGGCGACGCCCTGGAGCTTTCCGAATCTCGCGTCAGTCAGATGCACTCCAGCATCATCGCGCGTTTGCGGTCACAGTTGGCCAATCGGGAAAAGGAATTTTCCACGGATTAGTTGGTCTAACCAGGCCGCCGTCGCAAGGCCCACGCCACCCTGCCGTCCAACTCAACGCTGCCGCATTGAGCTAAGGACATGTCTCGGTTGGGTGCGGAGGCACTATCATGGAAATATTCCGTACGACAGCCCGGCAAAATGTGCTTTCCGATCCACCTACACCATCAGGATGTCATTTCCGCATTTGCGGGTGCTGAATCAGGCCCGTCAGCGGTGCTGGATGTCGGCGATTTGCGATGAATGCGGGCCAGCATGGCGCGGGTGATCAAAACCGCCGCTGTACCCAGAGCCAATCCGCAAATTAATCCACCGAGCATCATTGGCCCCAGAAAAGTAAAAAAAATACCCTTCCAGGAAAGCTGCTGATGTACCATAAATTCCGGCGACAGAAACCGCCCGTGCAAAAGCAGATAGCCGGTTTGAATGTTCATAAATAGTAAAATCGGTATCAACGGCGGCAGGGAAATCTGCGTGCCCAGCAGCGTTACGGGAATATTAAGATGCAGCCGGCGAGCGGTGTAAATGGCCAGCAGCGTTTGAATGCCATACAGCGGCAGCACGGCTATCAGCACCCCGACGCCCACCGCCGTAGCCAGCATGTCGTCGGCCAGGGCCTCGCACTGTGCCAGTCCCAATTGCCGCTTCCAGAATCGCCAGCTCGACCAATTGCGCCAGGAGATAGTCGGGTTGTGATTCGATGTTTGGCATTTGCGGCCCGGCATAGGATTGATAATGCGCCAGGTGGTCAGCATGACATTCAATCGCACGCCGCGAAGGGTGTCGCGCACGGGTCGGAAATGGGTAATGCGGTCGCCTGCGGTAAAGTAAATACAGGTAATTGGCGCGGACCGCACCTTCAAGCCTGCCCAGGCGTGGCGAACCAGCGTTTCGGTTTCAAAGTCAAATCGCCGAAACAGATGGGTCAATGTCAGCGTGTGCCGCAGCGGATAAATTCTTAATCCGCACTGTGTATCCGGTACATCCTGTCCGGTTTGCAAAAGCATCCAGAATCGCGACATATCCCGTCCGCGTTTGCTGCGCGTGGGAACATCGGCAAAGTCCATCTGCCGATCTCCGATAATTAAATCATCGGGAAACAGTTGGCCTATCTGCATGAGCCGAAATATATCAGTTACCCGATGCTGCCCATCCGAATCAATGGTAATCGTGTGGGTGCACCCGGCGTCCCGTGCGGCGGCAAATCCGGTTAATAGCGCAGCTCCCTTTCCCTGATTGTGCCGATGATGCAAAATCCGCAAGGCGCACCCCGGCCCTGCCGGATACTGCAATTCCAGCTTCCGCAACACATCCGCAGTGGAATCGGTGCTGCCGTCATTGACGACAAAAACCGTGGCTTCCGGTAGTTTTTCCAGCACCTCGTCAATGACTTTTGCCAGCGTTCCGCCATGGTTGTAGACGGGAATAATTACGCTGTACACGATTGTCGGCTGACTCACCGTGGCACCCGCATCCGGTTCATCGCGGATCGCCGCCGCGCCTGGCGGTGTCAGCGTTACATCTGCATCTGTCATAGCTGCCCATTATTCTTGTATGAGTGTCCAGGATTTATCCGGGTTATATCGCGTCATGTGCCGGGCAACTGACAGGGTATCCGGCCCCAGATCTTTTTGATACACGCGGCCCTGCTGATTAATAATAAACGTCATAATGCCGGAGGAACCATATTTAGCGGGAAATGCAACAAGGGCAAAACCGGCGATCATATTGCCATTGATGACGTAGTTATATTTTCCGCCCGGTGCCGCCGAGCCTTGGCGGGTGAGAATATGGAAGTAATAGCCATTAAACGGGTGGGGGCCGGCGGTTTTGTGCACCCCGGGCGTGTAGCCCTCGGCGGCGGCCTGCGCGGCCAGCGGGCCAAATGGACTTTCCGGTTGACCCACGGCAGCGGGCCAATACAGGCCATCTTGTGTGCCCGGTTTACTTACCAGCCGCTGGGCATAACGCAAGACATCCGCGCCATCGTGATAGGTGGCGGCATACTGCTGTTGAGCACGTACATACGCTTCACAAACTTCAATGGTATCAAGCTCGTCCGCGCCGATGCGCCGGGCCAGAATTTCCGCCTTTCCCGCCTCGGTATCAAAAAACCATTTACCGTCCGCCAGGCGAACGATGGGAATTGGAAACGGCCAATTTTTATTTCCGATATGAACAATCGACTGGTCTGCGGTTTTTTTCTCCAGGAAGAATTTTTGTTTGGCGTGTGCTACAAACTCTTCAAAGTGTCGATGATCCTCCACCTTATCACCGGACACCAGATCTTTCACCGCCGGGCCGAAAATCCGATGTAATTCCGCATGGTTTTGTGATTTTACGGCAGCCAGCAGCGCCGCCGCTGCCGCATCATCACTTGCAAACACTTCCTGTCCGATTCCCGGCTGCCCCGGCCGGCCGGACTGCATGGGCTGATTCGGCGCTGCGGGATTCGCGCGCATTGTGTTTTGGTTTTGACACCCCGCACAGGCCAGTAAAAGGGTTCCCGACACCAGCATGGCCGCCGCAATATATGTGGACTTAACGGTGCTACCAGTCATAAACTTCTCCGAAAAAAAATCAAAAACCTGTGACATGCCGTCCCGCCCTCACCGACGGCGCATCGACTGCCTGCCGCGCTGTCGATCCTGCTGCACCTGCCGCCGGGAATTCATGCCCTGAAACGCCGGCGGAACCTGCCTTTGCCGCGATTGCGGTGCCCGATATGTCGGATGGGTTCCGGGCCTCGGTTGCCATTGACTGTGAGATCTCCGCAGGCTTTGGCGGCCCCGGTTCTCGGCACGGATAACATTATTATCGCTGCGATAATTACCCCCGAACATTCTCGGCGGCGGCTGGGGCGTAAAGTTCGGGCGATTATTTCCCGGACGAAATCCCCGATTGGGGCGGTTGGTGGGTGAATAGCCGGGCCAGCCGCGATATTGCCGCAGCGCGCCGGGCTGTACCAAGTTGGGAGGCAATGCCGGCAGCGGCTCACGCGTGTTACGCCTCCAGCGTTGCGGGAATGTCCGTACCGGGCCAAATCTCTGATCATTGCCGCGATAAACCGGCCGGGCGCGTATCCATTGCCCGCGATTATCCCGCCGCCAATCATGATCCCAGTTCTGCCCCGCGCTGATCCAGTTATTCTGCCAATCACAATTATTATTCAGCCAACTTCCTATGGCAAAACCAAAGCTGAATGTGAGACCGGTACCGGTAAAATTCCCCGGTTGCTGACTGTAAACCAGGCGCGGATCATACTGCGGCACATACATCATTTGCGGATTCGCCGGCTCAATCCAAATGGTGCCATTCTGTGATATGACCTGCTGCTGCGGGGTGGATTGCAGCGTTCCAGCCGCGACAGCCTGCGCCCGCAGTTGCTGGATAGCCTGCATAACAGATGCCTGCTGATTCAGAAAAGCTACACCCAAGGCTTCCGTCCACTGCAGATTCGTATTCATATATTGCAGCACGGTCGGATAATGCACCATGGCTTTTATGGACGCATCCCAGTTTTGCATCGCGATGACAATTTCGCTGGGATTGGGATTATATTGCAGCCATTGGGCCGCCAGCGCCACCTGTTGCGGATACGTGCTGGCCGGCAGAAGTTGGGCCAGAAGGGCATCAGGATACAGCGCAATCGGGGCCGCAAGTTCATCAATCTGCCCGGCGCTAAGCGGTGCAACAATCTGCGGTGTTGCCATGACTGGTGGCCCATAAACTCCAGGTGCATAAAACGGTGGTGAAGGGGCAACCGGCGGTGCCGGCGGCGTATAGGGCTGGGAATAGTACGGGTTGTAGGCCGGATATGCCGAATAATTCTGGGCGCAAACAGGGGTCACCAATCCGGCCATGAGCAACGCCATCAAGGCCAGCCCGTAATGTGCCGGTGATCTGCTTATTACCTTTACCGCCATAATCACGACCCTTTGCAGAACCGCCATCCTCAGCATAAAACCCTTTTCATGCCCACGATCCATTATACCCGCATCTCCAAAGCCGCGCCATATGCCGCTGTTACTCATTCAGAGTTGCAATGGCTCGTCATTCGCGCCATAATCCCATTATGGAAGACGTGACTGCAAGGATAGTTCGAGGGGATTGTGCTACAGCCCTACGGGACTGCGGGGACAATTATTTTGACTTGATCGTGACATCCCCCCCTTACGCGGATCAGCGAAAAACGACCTACGGCGGAATTAAGGCCGAGCATTACAACCAATGGTTCTTGGAGCGGTCATCCGAATTTTTTCGCGTGCTGAAGCCCACCGGAACGTTTATTCTCAATATCAAGGAAAAGGTCGAGGACGGTGAACGCCATACTTATGTCCTAGAGTTGATCTTAGCACTGCGCCAGCAGGGATGGCTCTGGACTGAGGAGTTCATCTGGCACAAAAAGAACTGCCACCCGGGCAAATGGCCGAATCGCTTCCGCGACGCGTGGGAGCGCTGCCTGCAATTTAACAAGGCCCGGAACTTTAATATGTACCAAGAACAAGTAATGGTTCCAATGGGAGACTGGGCCAAGGCTAGGCTGAAGAAATTGGGCAGGAACGACGTGGTGCGGCTCGAAAGCCGGGTAGGTTCGGGCTTTGGTAAGAATATTGCCAATTGGCTTGGCCGCGACATGGCCTATCCGGACAACGTGCTGCACTTCGCCACCGAATGCTCGAATAAAAACCATAGCGCCGCATTTCCGGAATCGCTCCCGGAATGGTTTATCCGACTTTTCACCAAACCTGGGGATTGGGTACTTGATCCGTTTGCTGGGTCGGGCACGACCAACCACGCTGCGATGCGATGGGGTCGCAACTCTATCGGCGTCGAGATGTCCGAGGAGTACGCGCTTATTGCAGAACACTCGCTGGGCGATTTAGCCATGGGTCAAAGCGGAGAATCGGGTTATGCCAAAGTTGATTCAACAGGCGGTTGTTATACGCTACGTGCGGGAAAAGATCCCAGATTTCCACGAGGCCCGGTTGAGAAGTCTGCTGTCGCTGAAACTCCACGTCGTGCTGGCTCGCAAGAATCCCTATTTGCTTAAGGCCAAGGGGATCGTGACACCGCGCGACCTCGTGCAATCCATCATAGATGCCCACCTTTCATCGCAGGAGGAGACGATCTTGGGGAATTTCCTCGAGGGCCTCGCTATTTTCTTATGCCAGCAGGCCTACGGAGGATGGGGAAAGGCAACCGCTGAAGGGATTGATTTGGAGTTTGAGAAAGCTGGCGTTCGCTACCTCGTGGCTATAAAATCAGGGCCAAACTGGGGAAACAGCTCTCAGATAAAGCGAATGCGAGATAGCTTCAGACAGGCGGTCAGAATCTACAGGCAGGGTGCTAACTCCGGCCAGATAGTATGTGTTAACGGATGCTGCTACGGGAAGCTGGGATCAGCCAGCGAAGATAGGGGGGATTATCTGAAATTATGTGGCCAGCGGTTCTGGGAGTTCATAACTGGAGACCCCGAGATCTATAAACGAATCATCGAGCCGATCGGCGAGAAATCCCGCGAGCGTAGCGACGCGTTTCTCTGCCAATGCGAGAAGGTCGTGGATTCATTCATTGAGGAATTCAGGTCGCAGTTCTGCGACCCGTCCAACAACATCGATTGGGGAAAAATGGTGGAAGTTACGTCGGGGAAGCCTGACGAGAGCGCCAAGCGAGCCGCGGATGGGAAGGCCAGGCGACGGCCCAAACTTTCGCCCTCCCCTCAGGCACGCGGTGGCGGCCCCCCATCGCCGGAATGACATCGCTATTCCACTCATCACCGCTGGCGTGTTCGCGCATTGAGCCGTCCAGCTGCGCTGCCTGCAGCACACGCCCGGCGCTGCGGCACAACAGGAAATCCGAACCTTGTTCGCTCCGCGGTACTTGCCGGGGTATAATTGCCTCACGTTTGTCGGTCTATGCGTTGTGCCTGGAGCAGTTCGTGTCGATTCAGTTTGTTGAAGCCCTGGAACTTCTGCATCATCGTTGTGTGGACATGGCTGCATTGGTTCAAGGAGCGGTGGAACAGGTTACGCAGGCGGTCATTCATTGTCGGCCGGATATCGCTTACGGCGTGCGCGATACCGAGGAGCAAATTGACGCCGAGGAAGTC
>JAKBCC010000190.1 GCA_021808105.1 Planctomycetota bacterium | reverse complement strand
AGCCCGCACATTGCCAGCGCATCGCCCTTATCAGCCCCGATGCGAAGGGAGCCAGCCGCCTTTTTAAAGTGCCCGTGCTCAAACTCTGCAAAACCCGCCCTGGTCGGGTTGGGCATGATTCCCAGGGAATGTTTCATCGGGCCAAGCGCGAAAATGCATAGCGCCGGCAGCCAGCGAAAAATATTCCATCGCGAACTCCGCACTATAGCACCTGCGCTAAAACCACCGCATTTTCTAAGCATTATTCAACCCCGATAAATCTTATGTATCAGCACCAGGCAATGTGGCGCAGCACTCCATGACCCGTGAACAAAGTTCGATGGACAAAACGTTGAAGTTGCCGAATTTTTGATCCTCGAAGATTGCAAACCTCCCCAGACTCCCTGTAACCCGTAACCTATAACCTATAACCTGCAACCTCGACGGTGCGCCGTTGCGGTGAAATCGTTCGTTCGGTGCGACCATAACCCGCCTGGAAAAAATTCGCGTTGCTTTCGCAGCGAAATTCTACCGCTTCAGCCACAGGGTGCCAAGCAAATTTATGCCGTGGGGCGCATGCGTGCCTGCGGTGGGGCCGGTTTGACAACACTGTTGCCTTGGCCGTAGGCTTCTGCAATGCTTGAAAGGCAGGATTGTGTGATAACGGAACTACCCCCCACCCCCCGCACGGTTGCAGAATTGGCCGCCCATGTTGGGGGCACGGTCATCGGTGATAAAGACCGGCAGATTACACGCTGCAATGGCTTATCCTCGGCCGGTCCTCAGGACATCAGTTTTCTATCCAATCATAAATATGCGGCCCATCTCAACACAACGCAGGCGGGGTGTGTGGTGGTGGGAAAAGATACCCTAACTATGCAGCGTACTGACAACCGGGAACCCGCGTTAATTCAGACCGAGGATCCTTACTACAGCTTTCGGCAAATTCTGGTTTTGCTGCACGGCTTTCGCGTGCATCCGCAGATCGGCATATCGCCTCTGGCGGTGGTGGCCAAATCCGCCCGGATTGGACAAGGGGTTAATATCCATCCTTTCGCGGTAATCGGGGAAAATGCGGAAATCGGAGAGAACACCAATATATATTCACATGTTGCCATTATGTCCGGTGCACGCATCGGTCGTGAGTGCATTATGTATCCCTCATCCGTCGTTTACGACCAGTGCGTACTGGGAGATCGGGTGATTCTGCAGGCCGGTGCGGTCGTGGGATGTGATGGTTACGGTTTTGCCACACACCAGGGCATTCACAACAAAATTCCACAGATTGGTAATGTTGTGCTGGGGGATGATGTGGAGGTGGGCAGCAACACGGTTATTGAGCGTGCCGCAATGGAAAGCACACTGATTCGTGCCGGCACGAAACTGGGCAACAGTGTCGTGATCGGGCATAACTGCCGCATCGGGGAGCACAACCTGCTGGTAAGCCAAGTTGGCATTGCCGGCTCGGCCAGCACCGGCCATCATGTGGTACTGGCGGGACAGGTCGGGGTGGCGGGCCATTTGCACATCGGGGACATGGTAAGGGCCGCGGCGCAATCGGGTATTGCACAGGATATCGCGCCCAACAAAGATATCGGCGGCACGCCTTCAATGGATCTCAAACATGCGCGCCGGGTGTATCTGAATTTTATGCAGCTTCCGGATATTGTTAAGCGGCTGCGCGAAGTTGAAGCCGCCTTGGCAGAATTGAAGAATAAGCACCAGCTTTAATACAGCGGAGTGACAACACCTTATGGCCAGAAATAACCGCACAGCCTTGGTTACCGGTGGATCTCGCGGGATTGGCAAAGCCATTGCCACCGCCCTTGGATCCGCCGGATGGAATGTGGTGGTAAATTATGCTTCAAGCGTGGCGGCGGCGGAAGCAACCGTAGAACACATTAAGCAGCGCGGCGGGCACGGGTATGCCGTGCGGGGGGACATTGGCAACAGCGCGGATCGGCAACGCCTGATTACAGAAACGATTGCGCATTTCGGCCGCCTGGACATGCTGGTAAACAACGCGGGTATTGCCCCGGATCAGCGGATGGATATTCTGGAGGCCACGGAAGCCAGCTTTGACCAACTTATCAATGTGAATCTTAAAGGCCCCTATTTTCTTTCTCAACTGGCTGCCAATGCCATGAAATCCAACCCTTTGGGCCTTGACGGTCGCGTAGGGAACATTATCACCATTTCCAGCATCAGTGCGTATACCGCCAGTGTCAATCGCGGGGATTATTGCGTCGCCAAGGCCGGATTAGCGATGATGACCAAACTTTTCGCGTCTCGTCTGGCGGAATTGAATATCGGAGTTTTTGAAATACGCCCTGGGATTATCGCCACGGATATGACCTCCGGAGTAAAGGAAAAATATGACACCCTGATCGCCAACGGGCTGACCCCAATTCGCCGCTGGGGAAAGCCTGAAGATGTGGCCAAGGCGGTGCTGGCAGTTGCCGACGGCCTGCTGCCATTTTCCACCGGTCAGGTTATCGACGTCGACGGCGGCTTTCATTTGCGCACGTTATAGAGCGATGTTTTCGCCCTGCCCGGAGGGTATGCCCGAATTCGATGTCTAATAATCGTTAGATCTGGCGTTAACCCTGGGACGATATTTTGCGGCGCATTCTGCTATAATAAGGACGTCAAACAGAGGAATCGCTTTTATGGTGAGCAAAAACATACGGGTCGAGGGCAGGTGGCTCAAGGGCAACTCTGGGCACACATATACAGCCCATGCAATTAACCCTTCGGGGCGAGTGCTGGCAGCCGTCAGGGTGGAAGTTCCGTTGGACGCCCGCTTTGACATGCAAACCTGCTTTGGCTCCAGCTACGTCCGGAAAGTGGAACAGGCTGCCGCGAAGCAAGTACGCGAAATTGCCAGCGGATGGAAAACCTTCCGGAGTCCGGTACAGGCATGACGCTGATTCTGACAGATATTTCCAGGCACGGCGTGGCCATGGCCGCGGATACTGCTGAATCCATTGAGGCCAACACCGAAAGCGGACGCAAAATGCGGGTTTCTTTCGGCATGAAAAAACTCCAGCGATTGCCAGGTCTTAGTGGCATGGTGGGAACTTGGGGCTTCGGGAAAATAGGGCTTACACCGACCGACCTTTGGCTCGAGGATTTTGTCTCCCGGCACGGGCACGTATCGTCCTTGGACAAGCTCGCACTATCGGCGGTGGCCCGGTAGTAATAACAATCAGTAGTTCCGGGGTGGTCACGGAAACAACCGGAAATCCTCCCTGAATCACCCCAGCCTGCCAAATATGGAGAGATTGGCGACCAGGATGATTGCAGGCAGAGTCGAAATCACATTTCTTGAACACCAACGAAAGGAAGCTCATGCGACAGGACTCACGAAAAGCGGACCAGTTACGGAAGGTCACGATCCAGCGGAATTTTACACGCAATGCCGGCGGATCGGTGTTGATCAGTTTTGGCCATACGCGTGTGTTATGCACGGCCATCATTGAGAAAGGCGTGCCGCCGTGGCTGGCGGGCAAAGGGCAGGGCTGGCTGACCGCGGAATATGCCATGCTTCCCTCATCTACCAACACACGGAAAAAACGCGACAGCGGCAAGCCGGACGGGCGCAGCGTGGAAATTCAACGCCTGATCGGCCGCGTGCTGCGCAGTGTCATTGACCTTAAGAAGCTCGGCGAAAACACACTGTGGCTGGATTGTGACGTGATACAGGCGGACGGCGGCACACGCACGGCAGCCATCACCGGTGCCTATATTGCACTGTGCGATGCCGTGCACCGCGCCAGAAACGATTCTGTTCTTTCCGCCAATCCGGTGACTGGCCAAGTCGCAGCGATCAGCGTGGGGATTGTCCGCAATACGGCGGTTCTGGATTTGGATTACAGTGAAGATTCCACCGCCCAAGTGGATATGAATGTCGCCATGCTTAAAGATGGCACGTTTGTGGAACTTCAAGCCACCGGCGAACATGCCACATTTACTCCCAGGCAATTTAATTCCATGTTGAAGCTCGCGGTAAAAGGTATTGGGAAGTTGCATCAGTTGCAGACCAGGAGTTTGTCCGAGTAATGGCGGGGGCTGAAGCGCTGCATTTCGCATCTGGCATCTGGCAGCGAGCATTTTTTGGAAGCGAGAGCGCTGCTATCTCCCCAGCAGGCTAAACCTATTGACTAACATTCCCGGTGGGATAAACCCACCGGCTCGCCGACATATTCTCCTAACTCCTGCGTTCCCGTTTTTCCCTGTAACCTGTAATACCGTTGCCGAGATGTTCATGCTTCTGGAACCATGGTTTTTTCCTGGGCCACGATGGCATCATAAATTTCATCGGCGGTTTTGGCGGCTTTCAGTTTTGATCGAAATGAATCAATGGTCATAAGCCGACTGATGCTCGCGAGGCTTTGGATATGGGCGCCGGTTTGTTCCGGCGGACTGACCAGCAGCACGATAAGATAAACGCTTTGACCATCAAGAGATTGAAAATCCAACGGATGCTCCGGCTTGCCGATGGCGATGGTAAGCTGGTTAACGCCGCCGCACTTGCTATGGGGAATCGCCAATCCGTAGCCTACGCCGGTGGTGCGGATGGATTCACGTTCCAGGACGCTGGCCAGAACAAGATCGGGATTTTTAACGTCCTTGTTGCGAGCCAGCAATTCAACAAGCTCTTTAATGGCATCTTTTTTATCTGTAGCAGCCAGGGGAGCTTTGATGTTTTCGCGCCGAAGTATATCTTTTAGTTGCATGCAGCTTTCCGTATCCAAAAATCAGATCGCCAAAAAACCAATCTGTAAGTGGTACTCTACGGCGATTAGGGATGATGTTCAAGATGTCGAGCGTGAGGCACCCGGAGAATCGTGCGCGATTGGGGCAAAAGTGATGGCATAATTGGGCGTATGGGGCACTGACCTTGCGGCGTGGTCTACATGAAGAAGAGGATGTTGAAGGAAAATTGCCCGCAGGTCATAGTACAATGGATCAAAATTATATTTATTAATACGAATAAAGCATCTTACGTGATTAACGGTTTTGGCCATTATACGGACCGGTAAAAGCGGGATTAAAAAAAATAAATAGAATTAACTTGCAATCCTGACGCGAGTTGCTATTATTCTCTATGCCTGTGGGCAGTAGCGCCCGAGTTCGAGGTTGGCCGAAGCCATTCCCGCACCGCCCATCGCGTTTCTCTCAATTCTCTCATTTCTGGTATACCCAGGGAGCACTCGTATGTCCTATGAAGACAAAGTTATCGCATGCGTCGATTGTGGCGCGGAATTCACGTTCACTGCGGATGAACAACAGCGGTTCGCCGAACGTGGATTTACAAATGAACC
>JAKBCC010000189.1 GCA_021808105.1 Planctomycetota bacterium | reverse complement strand
TGTTCGAAAAAAGGCGGCCATGGTGGCCTTTGGCCGCAATTACAGCACGTTCCGCTTTCATCTGGGCAGCGTCGCGGAGAATTTAACGTATATGGTGCAGGCCGCCGGCACACAAAGCCTGAAATATAATCTTACCGTTCTGCCCAAAATTACCCTTAAGCACTATCAGATTCAGGTTACCCCTCCCGCCTACACGCAGACCGCACCGCGAACCATCACCCTTTCCGGAAAGGCATTTAATGCCGCTGCCGCGTCCGTGGCGGTTCCCTTTGGCAGCAAAATTACCCTGACGGCAACACTGGATCACACAGTTATTGGGGCCTCAGCGCTGGTGGAAGTGCGCGGTGGAAAAATCATTTCGGCGACCAGCGAAAATCAGAAAACATTCTCACTGTCTTGGATTGCGGATCAGAGTGTACATTATAATTGGCTGATTAATGACTCGCACGGGAATGCTCTGCAACGATTTCCCGCCTCCTCCACATCCGCACCCGACCGAATTATAGTTCGTGTAACGCCAGATGCTCCGCCGATGGTGCACGTTCTGGTGCCCCACAAAGATGTTTTTGCGCTTCCCGGCGCAACGATTGCTATGCAGGCCAAGGCCACCGATGACTATGGCCTGACCGCCATGACCTTGCAAACCGCCGTTGATGGCGGCAAATTTACCGCGTTCCGCCAATGGCAGATTCCCAACGCAGAAAACGGCAAACCCGCCACCGCGTGCACCATTCGGGAGTTATTCGCACTTCCCGCCGATACCTATCACCTGGGCCAAAGTGTACATTACCGCTTTACAGCCACGGATAATCGGCAGATCACCATCGGGCAGGCGCAGTATGGGCCGCAGACTACGTTTGGACGCATCTACAGCATCAAGCTGCAAACCTCGGCAATTTCTGCCATCAGTCGCAGCCGCTGGGCTCGCCTGGAACAGCGCCTGGAAAAAATGCTGGCGCAACAGCAGGGGTTAATTATTCTGGCCAACGGCATTCACCTGCTGCCGCCACTACCCAGCGTGCATAAAACCGCCTCCGCAGTGGCGGCTGGACAGGGGAATTTGCGGCAATATATGGAAAGCACGTATAAACATTTCCCATTCATCCATTCCATGGACACCATTGAGCAGGCGCTGCACGTGATTGTGCATGGGGACGCGACCGTGGCTATTGCCCGTGCCGATGATCTGGGCCTGGTGTCTGATGCCGGCGCGGTGCCGCTGGAATTTCAAAAGCTTCACACGCATGAACTCAATATCCTTAATGCGATTAAGGCATTGCTGGCCATGGCCGGGGCGAAAGCCGGCGGCGTGGATTCTGTGGTATCGCATCAGGGTACCAATTTTCCTGATCAGGGCCGGGAACAATGGCGACAACTGGCGCTGGCCTTGAAGAAATTGGAAAAGCAGCAGCGCGGTGTGATGAACACTTCCATGAAGCTGGCGCAAAAACCCATCAATCAATTTGACGCCAAGGATAAACATGAACTGCTTAAAGCACAGGCCCTGGAAGATAAATGGTCCAAGTTCCTCAACCAGAAGCTGGTCAATATGAGCAACCTTACGGAGCAGGATCAGGCCAATGCGTCATTAAAAGATGACCTCGCCCAGATGAACGTGGATTTGGCGATGGCAAAAGGAGCCTTAGCCGCCAAAGCCATTAAGATTGCCACGCCGCTGGAGCAGGAAGGGCTGGAAGATGCCAAGAAACTTTCTTCCAATATTGAAAAGTGGCTGCTGCAACAGCCCGACACCACCAAATGGGAAATGGAAGAACCCGTCACCCAAAATGATGTCCCGGTGCCGCCGCTGCCGGCACAGCTTTCCGATATGATCGGCAAGCTGCTGCAACATGAAGAAGACCTTACCAGCGATATGGAATCTCTGGGCAGCAAATGGAACGATTCCATGAATAAAGGCCTGGGGTGGGGTGCTCTTGACGGCCCGATCAGTGATATGAGCGCGCAGGGCGTTACCGGTAATACCATGCCCAAAAATGACGAAATTCAGGGCCGCAGCGGCTCCGGGCGTGAGGGCCGAGCCAGCGGCGAAATGGTGGGTGCCACAGCAACCGATAAGGGCGGCCGCCGCACGCCCACGCGGCTAACCGGTGATCAATTCAGCTCCGGCCAGATAAAAGATTCCTCCAAGCAGCCGCCCGGCGGCGCTACCGGCGGCGGAAAAGCCTCCGGCTACGGCGGCGCTGGGCTGGAAGGCCCCGCCCCGCTGGGGATGCAAAAAGATATCAAACGCATGGCCGGAATTCAGGCCCAGTTGATGAATCAAACCGATCGCCTGCGCATTGAGTTACGGGCGGCCGGCTTTAACAACTTCCAACTTATAGAATCCGCCGTGCTCATGCAGGATGCGCAAAAGGCCATGAACGCCTATCATTATCATACTGCCTTGCTGTATCAGAAATTAGCCAATCAAAGTCTTCATACCGCGAAGGTCATTAATCAAGCGGAATCACGCCTGACGCTGGATAACTCCACGATCGGCCACAAGACGCTGCATAAGCTTTCGGACTCCATGCTTGGTGCCATGCCTGAAGGCTATGCCGATCCAGTGAAGGCTTATTTCGAAAAACTCTCACAATCCGGGAACCGGTGATGGCTGATGAGCAATCCGTTGAATTCCGCGCTGCGTGGCCGCGTTGTGTAATTCATGACCGGGTGACAATTCTATTTCGGCTAAGCGGGCGACGCTGCGATTTCGCAATAGGAAGTCGCTGCTCGCGGCCATTTACATTACACAAAAATCCGGTAATATCCGCTGTGTGTCCACGAGCGGTATTTTTAACGTAAGGCGATGTCTACTGGTTCGACAGCCGCCGCATTTACTGTGTTGACTTTAATTTGGGCTTTCCATCATGCGAACAATGTTATTACCTGACGCGGTGCGTTATGCGACGATCAGTGCCGCGGAACTGCGCACGCACTTTCTTATAGATAATCTTTTCACCGCCGGCCGGATTGATCGGATTTGGTGTGACGCCGACCGGGCGATCATCGGCTCGGCGGTGCCGATTGAAAAACCTCTGCCGCTGGAAGCTGTGCCTGAAATGCGTTCGGCTTTTTTTTGTGAACGCCGGGAAATCGGCATTCTCAATATTGGAAATCCCGGCGCGGTGACCGTCGATAACAAAGTGTATGCCATGGACAATCTGGATTGCCTGTATGTCGGCATGGGATGCAAGGATATCCGCTTCAGCAGCCAAACGCCTGAAAAGTCGGCCCGGTTTTATCTTCTAAGTTACCCAGCGCATCGCGATTATCCGGTTACGTTGGCTCGCCGGACCGACGCTCAGGCGGTAAAGCTCGGGACCGCCGCAACGTGTAACAGTCGGACGATTTACAAATTTATTCATCCGGACGCAATGAAGAGTTGCCAACTGGTCATGGGCTTTACGCAGTTGGATTCCGGCAGCGTTTGGAACACCATGCCGCCTCACACGCATTTACGCCGCTCGGAAGTGTATTTGTATTTTAATATGGCTCCTGATGTCCGCGTGTTTCATCTCATGGGCCGCCCGGATGAAACACGCCACTTGGTCATAGCGGATCAGCAAGCGGTGGTATCGCCGGCATGGTCCATTCACGCGGGTGCCGGCACAGCGGCGTACGCGTTCTGTTGGGGCATGGGGGGAGAAAACCAGGCATTTAATGATATGGATGCGTTGACAACTGGTGATTTAATCTAAGGCCCGGATGCGATCAGCGCGGAAATGAGTTCGGCCTGCCCAAATGAATGGACAACCCGCCGGTCATTAGAGGGCTGGTATATATACCGACCCGACAGGAGATTTCGTCTCATGCACAATAAAAACAAGTTTCCAAAAGGTGCTGCTCTGCTGCTGGGCACGCTGTTACTATGTAAGACTGCGGTCCCGTGCAGCGCTGCCACGATCAGCCGGGCGCGGATTACTGCACAAATTGAACGCTGCGCCAGAGTGGAAATATCCATGCTTCCCAGGAAGCCGCGCACTGGATGGGTGCATGGTGTGTTTTATATCGGCTTGGTTGATTTATACCGCGCCACCGGCGATAAAGCCTTTCTCCAGCCGGTACTGAACATCGGAAATAAATTCCATTGGCACATACGCCGCTTTGGGCACAAGCTCGCAAGTGAAGGTTCAGGAAATTCCTACTGTTTCGGGCAGGCCGTTACCAGTGTCGCATCGCTGCGTCCCGGTTTGGTACCGCTGGCTCCGTTGGAGGGGCGGTGTAACCAGATGCTGCAATATTTCAAAACCGCCGGTGCTAACCCCAAAAAACTCGCTTGGTGGTGGTGCGATTCGCTTTTCATGGCCCCCACCGCATTCGCCCATCTCTCAGTTCTTACGCACAAATCGAAATATGTCGATGCTATGAATCAGCAATGGTGGTTTGTTACGCATCTGCTCTATGACAAAAAAGCGCATCTGTTTTTTCGCGATCACCGCTTTTTTAAGAAAACCGCAGCCAACGGCCAAAAGGTATTCTGGGCCCGCGGCGAAGGCTGGGTGCTGGCGGGCACCGCACGCGTGCTGAAATATCTGCCCGCAGATTTCCCGGACCGCGGCCGCTATATCCGGCTCTTTGATCAAATGGCGGCCAAAATTGCCTCGTTGCAGGGTAGCGATGGAATATGGCGGCCAAGTTTGTTGGATACACAGCAATTTCCCACGCCGGAAAGCAGCGGTACCGCGCTGTACTGCTACGCCATGGCATGGGGAATCAATCACCATCTGTTATCAAAAAAGAAGTATATGCCGGTGGTGGCAAAGGCCTGGGCCGGCTTGCTGGCCATGCGTAATAAAGCCGGTGATCTGGCCCACGTACAAAAACCCGGCGACCGCCCTGCCCTGGTCACCCCCAACGTCACCAAACCCTACGCTTCCGGAGCCTTCATCATGGCGGGCGTACAACTGCTGAAATTAGCCCCATTTACCCTCCCTCCCATCCCCAAGTTGCAGGACAACAACCCGTGAGGGGGAAATCACCCTGTCGGCTGTGCCTGCGTTGCTGCACATTTCCCCTGGGCGTCGCGACCGGCCGTGCTCGATTGAATGTGCGGCCGTGGCCTTGCTCAACTCCCTACGAGGTCTGAAAAACCCGCAGCGGTCGCCAAGGGGGATTTGGCCATCCGCGCGGTCGTGTTAAACGCAGCGTTAAGGTAATAGCGCGTAAGACTCTCAGGCAACGCACTGCACGCCGAGCTTATATCAATCGGCTGATGGATAGCGGGCCATAATTAGGTTATCTTTACTTCATCGCGCAGAGGAACGGACCAGACGATGGCAGACGATTATTCCACAGCTACGCCGGACGGGGAAGAACC
>JAKBCC010000188.1 GCA_021808105.1 Planctomycetota bacterium | reverse complement strand
GACGTGGCCGGCTGCCCCTTAACCCGTTGGCTTCTGCGTCTTCGCCCCTATTTTTTCCATATTCGAACATTTTTATGTTCACGCGGACAATATCTGTCCGCGGGGGGTGGTAAAAATGTATCCATGCCATGTTCGGGTGGTCCGAACAGGGGTTTTTTGAAAGGAGAGTTCGCCATGATTAGCCTGTCCGCTTCAACCGACTTGGATACGCCATTGTCTACCGGGAAGCAAAGCGAGCCGCTGCCGGAGCCGGCTGCGGACTGCACCCGCTTGTGTGACAATCCGTTTCTGTGCGTTCAGACGCTCAAATTTGTGCTCAATTTTCTTCGGCGGGAAAAAAGCAAGATTGAAGACTGCAACTTTTTTAACTTTATCATCCACGTGCTGGGCCGCCGCGAAACTATTGACTTAGCCCTGGCCTCATGCTCGCTGGATGCCTTGAAAGAGCGCACCAGATCCCACCTCGAAGCGGGCCACACATCGCCGGGAAATCTGCTGATGGACTTTTGGAACGACCCAAGCGCCCAGGCGACACTGAAGCCTCCGTTGCTGGCGGCACTGGAGAAGCATCTGCCCCGGCTGTCCCAGCAAGCCGCAGCAGACGCTGCCCAAGATGTGCTGTGCACGCGATTCGGGGAAATGGTTCAATTTTTTTGTCTCACAGAATATGAAGCAGATCTCCTGCTGATTGCCTACATTCGCCATGCCGACATCTGGAACTGGATGGACTTTAGCGGACCGCAGCGCGGTGGAAGTCGTTTTGAGCGGGTACGCCTGATGTGTATGGCCCTGGGAGCGCCGTTGGCGGTGGGTGGCAGATTTCTGTTGAAGAACAGCCGCCTGCGCACTCTGGGCTGCCTGGAGCATGACTTGGAATTCAATTCGGAATTAGAGCCATTTCTCACCGGCCTATCCGAAGAACCGCTGGCCTCCAAATATTTCGCCCGGCATACCGATCCTTCTCTGCCCTGGGCAATGTACGGCAAGCTCACGCAGGGGCATGGTGCCATGCTCAAAGAACTGATACGCTGCCGCGACCCGGACCGGGGTTTGAACCTATTATTTTATGGTGTGGCCGGGGGTGGGAAAACATCGTTTGCTGTTTCACTAGCGGCCGAGCTTGGTATGGAGCTTTACCGTATCCGTGTTCCGGAAGATTACGATGGCGAAATCGGCAGTTCACGCTTTGCAGCGTTGCAAGTGTGCGATCGGCAGGTGAATCGGGACCGCAGCATTATTCTCATCGACGAAGCCGATGAAATGCTGAAGGGATCAGCGGGGAGTGTGGGGGACCTGCTGGGGGAGTATTCGGAACCTGGTGGCGGGAAAAAAGATACCCTTAACACCGTTCTGGATCAGGTGAAAAGCACGTGCATCTGGATTACCAACAGCCTGCCGGAACGGCTCACGCCATCGGCGCGCCGGCGATTTGATTATTCCATTGAGTTTAAGCCGCTATCGCACCAGCAGCGCTGCCAGGTGTGGAAGAATCTGCTAAGCCAGTATCACCTTGAGGAAATAATTGGTGATGCCATGGTGGAGCATTTAGCGCGGCAATTTCCCGTTAGCGCCGGCGGCGTGGATTTGGCCCTGCGAAACTACGCCCGCCTGCGTGGTACCGGGTTCGCGCCGCTGCCCGCCGATACGCTTGAGCGGCTGCTGACACCGCACTGCCAACTTCTGGGCATCGACTTGACCGCTGCCGCAGCAAAGGCGACGGGCGGTTACGCGCTGGCCGGGCTGAACGTGCGCGGCCCAGTCTCACCGCAAAGCTTTCTTGCGGCCGTCCGGAAATTTCGCCGCAATCAGGAGTTGGCAGGAACCACCACTGAAACAACCGGCCAAGACATTCCCCGCCTGTCGGCGTTACTTTTCGGACCATCTGGTACCGGTAAAACCCAGTTCGTAACGTTCCTCGGCCGCGAGGTGGATTGTCCGGTGCGAACCTGCATGGCCGGCGATTTGCTTAGCCGCTATGTCGGCGGCACGGAACAGAATATCCGCGAAGCCTTTCGCACTGCATCCGCAGACCGGGCGATTTTATTTATCGACGAAGCCGACGGCCTGTTTCACAGCCGACAGTTGGCGCAGCGCAGTTGGGAAGTTACCCAAGTCAATGAGTTGCTCCATGCCATGGAAAACTTCGGAGGCGTGCTGGTGTGCGCCACCAACTTAATGGAAACGCTGGATGCCGCCACAATTCGCCGATTCACGTTCAAGCTGCAGTTTGATTACCTGGACGCCGCCGGCAAACTGGCGTTTTACCAAAGAGTCCTCTCCGATTTATGCCCGGAGCCGATGAATGAGCCTGCCAAACGCCGCCTGACCACCATCGCCGACCTAACCCCCGGCGATTTCGCCACAGTCCGCCAGGCGATGTATTACCTTAGCCCCAGCAATGGTAATGACGTGACGCACGCCGAACTACTTTCCGCCCTTGAACAGGAAACCGAAGCGAAGCGCCAGGGCGGCACAAGAAACTTCGGCTTTGGCCGAGAGTGAAGCAGTGGTCCCGGAGGAGTTAGGAGTTAGAAGTTAGGAGTTAGAAGGTTCTGTAACGCAGGCGTCCCGCCTGCACGTTGCCGAGAGTATGTCGGCGGTCCATACGGCCCAAGTGCGGAGCGACGGGCACACCTAAGCGGACGGGCCAACGGCCAACAGCCGAGCCGCGGACCGCAGGCGTCTCGCCTGCACCGTGCCGCAAGAATTTTGGGAGGTGATGTTCGCGCGGACAACAACTGTCCGCGGCAGCGTGTAGCATGAAATCAGCAGGCGTGACAAGCGCTAGTCTTTATACCGAATGGAGGTCGCATGAAATTTGTCGCCATTGATTTTGAAACCGCCAATTATTGCGCTGCCGGAATTTGCGCTGCCGGGGCGGCCACGTTCGAGGATGGCACGCTCACCGAATCGAAGTATTGGCTTATCCGTCCGCCCAAAGGCTCCGGCTGGTTTCATGATAAACTCATTGCAGTTCACGGCATCACGCATGAAACGGTACGCAACTGCCCGGAATTTCCGGAGATCGCCCCGGAGTTTTTCGCCCGGCTGGCCGCGGCGGATATTGTCGTCGCCCATCAGGCGTCATTCGACATGCGCAAGCTCTGCGCCACGGCAAAGCATTTCAGCCTGGAAATCCCGCCATTCGACTCCTTGTGCACGCTCGCGCTGGCCCGCGCCATCTGGCCCAAGCCGCTGCTGGCAAACTACGACCTTGCCACCGTAGCGGCGCACATCGGCCACCAGTTCCGGCACCACCATGCCGGTGAGGATGCTGAGGTGGCAGGCCGGATTTTATTGGCAATGATGCAGGAAAAGGGCGTCGCCGAGCCGCGGGCCTTGGCGGAGTTGTTCGGTGTGCAGCCAGCGGCTGTTCGCGGCGGCACGTAACCCCCAGCATGGTGAACTGTGGCTGGCGCGAAAGCGGAGCGGATTCCGGTATAATCAGGAAACGCAGCGGTTGTTTTGTTTTGAAATTTGGGAAGGGTGCATATGAGGAACTATCGTCGAATATTACGCAGCCTTGAAACCCAAGCCCTGCGGGACGACGTCGAAGTGATTGAAGCTGACCGCAGCGAAGCCGAGATTGCGGCAATGCCGCGAGAAGAATTGATCGCCATACTTGAGTCCGACGACTGCGAATGGTTTTCCGAGTTCTGGGAAATGGAGCACGAAGATTCCAGCCACTCGATCCACCCGGATGAGACCGACGAAGAATTTTACGAGCATGAAGCTCCGGATAAGGACTAGACCGCCGCCGCGGGAACTGGCTGTGCGGTACGCTCCGCAGCTAAAGAAGCGTCCAACAATTGCCATCAGGCTGGGCCGCACTGTTCGAGCTTTACGGCGTTCGATGATGGCCCAACACTGGTCGTGATGCTTGGAGAACAAGCCAGTCGGAACCGCTGGAGGAAATGGTGGTAATTAAGCCCGTGGGAATGAGATAGCGGTAGGAGCAGTCAAAGGGAATGAGCTGCGAAAGAGGTTGCGGGGAAGGTAATTTTTGACACCCGGGCACTCGGTGGATACGATTCGCGTTCAGTTATTCAAAATTTTGGCGACCCAGGTTTTCCCCGGAGTGGATTTGGCCGCATTGTATTTTTCGGGGCTTGGAGAAACGATATGGAAAACGGCCAACAACATGCACTCAACAAACTCGACGCTTACAAACCGGCGATTGGGATCATCAACTCTAGCATTGCATCATTTAATACGTTTCTGTCCGCACCATACGCAGTCCCCATACTTAAATTTGACACCATGATCCAAGAGAAGCGTTGGGTGGAGGTCATCCACGGCAACTGGGACGCCTTTCCCTTTCCAACAAGTGAAAAGCGGGGGGTCTATTTTATATTCGGGCACGAAAAGAGCATGTCGGATAAAACTGGGCTTTACATCGGAAAAGCGTCTCTCGGCTCTTCAATTGGCCGAAGATTATATTCACACCTGAACCCTTACCGCTCCGAAACCCATTTTATCAGGGAAGGATATAACAACGAGGTGTATGTTCTTGATTATATGGCATCCATTGACTTGGACACTCGTGGACTTCCTTTCATGGCACCGGCATTAGAGGAATATTTGATATCGGAGCTGGGAAATAAAATAAATCTTATCAACGGAACAGGAAACCGATGCCAGCAGTAGTGTTTTGCATCTGCCCGAGGGCGTGGTGCCGAAGGACAGCCGCCCAATTTGGCGCGAATATGGTAGGAATCTCCGAGCTGACAGTGCCTTGAACGACCGGGGCCACCTGCGGCGAGCTTCCACCCGCACAACAGGCTATCTGCGGCAGCACGTATACGGGCGACGCGTCGACGGCGTGGCGAAGCGGGGCGGCACTCCTCGAACCCTACGGCATCCGATGACGGTTGACTGCCGGCCATGATGTGGGAAAAACACGCCAGCCCGGCACGAGCGATGGCGGAACCGGTGGGGATTGAGCCCGTGAAATTGGGATGATGCTGGGACGGTTGAAAGGGAATAATTGGAGAGAAATGTCGCCGGGACGGCATCTGTTGGAATCCTGTAAAACCCGAGATATACTCCGCGTTCAGTGATTCAAAATTTTGGCAGCCCGCGATTTTCCAGGGCGTGGCCTTGGCGAGAAGAATTTTTTTATGAAGGAGTCGGGTAATGGAATCGGAAAAATCGTTCGTACCAAATGAAAAAGAGGGATACCCGGAAGCTGAGAGGTCAATGTTAGCCGACCTTAGGGCCCGTTAAAAAATAACATTTACATTTGTACGGCAGCGGTCCGTGGCTTCAGGGTGTAATTCCACTCTCCGTGGAATGGGTCCCGCTCCAAATTCAATGTGGCCATCTCCTGCTTTGTGAC
>JAKBCC010000187.1 GCA_021808105.1 Planctomycetota bacterium | reverse complement strand
TTCCATGACACATGACTCTCGCCCCATTTGGCGGAATCCTTAATTATGTGTACACTTATACGCTGGTCATTGATGTGAGGATTTGATTATGACACAAATGTTAAGTACTTCAGGTAAAACTTCCATTGACAGCTTGAAATCATTGGCTACGCAGCTTCGTATTGATTCCATTCGCTGCACCACCGCCGCCGGCTCCGGCCATCCGACATCTTCCATGTCCGCCGCCGATCTTATGGCCGTGCTGATGGTGGAACATTTACGTTATGACTGGAACAATCCGCACGCCCCGAACAATGACCGTTTGATTTTTTCCAAGGGCCACGCTTGCCCCTTGCTATATTCCATGTACAAAGCGGCGGGGGTGGTAAGTGATGCTGAATTGCTGCGCTTGCGCAAAATTGACAGCAATTTGCAGGGGCATCCCAACCCGCATGTCCTGAAATGGGTCGATGTCGCCACCGGATCCCTGGGCCAGGGAATCGGAAATGGCGTGGGTATGGCACTTAATGGGAAATATGTAGATAAGTTGCCATATCGCGTGTGGGTGCTTCTGGGCGACAGTGAAATGGCCGAAGGTTCCGTGTGGGAGGCGTTTGATAAGGCGTCTTACTACAAGCTCAATAATCTCATTGCCATTTTGGATATGAATCGGCTGGGCCAGCGCGGCGAAACCGATTTGGGTTGGAACGGTGCCGAATATGCCGCTCGGGCGAGAGCCTTCGGCTGGCACGCTATTGAACTTAACGGCCATGACTTGCCGTCCATTCAGGCGGCGTACCATGAAGCCCTTTCGCAGACCGACAAGCCCACCTGCCTGATCGCCCGGACGGAAAAAGGCGAGGGCGTTTCTTTCCTGGCCAACAAAGATGGCTGGCACGGCAAGGCCCTGTCAGCAGATGAAGAAAAGAAAGCCCTGGCGGAATTAGGCCAGAGCACTAATTTGGTATTCAATGTGGCCAAGCCGGAAGATAAAAAGCCCGCACGTGACGGCGAAGTATTGCCTTTGAAATTGCCCAGTTATGCCTTAGGCTCCAAAGAAGCGGCACGCAAAGCCTACGGCGATGCCATTACTGCTATTGGCAGCCATGATCTGGACGTAATTGTGGTGGATGCGGAAGTATCCAATTCTACCCATGCGGATGAATTTAGAAAAGCCCATCCGCACCGGTTCTTTGAGATGTTTATTTCAGAACAAGTAATGGTATCGGTGGCCACAGGTTTTGGGGTGCTGGGCAAAAAAGCGTTTGCTTCAACATTTGCCGCATTTTTCACGCGGGCCTACGACCAAATCCGCATGGCCGCTATTTCCAATGCCACGATTCGCCTGGTGGGTTCTCATGCGGGTGTGAGTATCGGGCAGGACGGTCCATCGCAAATGGCACTGGAAGATATTGCCATGATGCGGGCGGTTTTTGAAAGTACAGTGCTGTACCCCAGCGATGCCAATCAGACGGCCAAACTTACCGCCCTGATGTGCAAACAGCCCGGCATTTCCTATATGCGTACCACGCGGGAAAAATTGCCTGTCATTTATGCCCCGGACGAAGAATTCAAAATCGGCGGCAGCCGGGTGGTAAGAAAATCCTCCCAGGACAAACTGACCATCGTGGCCGCCGGAATTACCCTGCACGAATCCATGAAAGCCTGTGATGCGTTGGCCAAAGAAGGTATCAACGCACGACTCATTGATCTGTATTCGGTTAAGCCCGTGGATGTGCAAACCCTGCATCAGGCTGCGGATGAAGCGGGTAATAAAATTATCGTGGCGGAAGACCATTGGATTGAAGGCGGCCTGGGCGATGCCGTGCTTGACGCCTTTGCCCAGTCACGCGCATCTCACCCGACGGTGGTCAAACTGGCCGTGCGGCACATGCCGGGATCAGGCACCCCGGCGGAGTTACTCTCCGCCGCCGGCATCGACGCCGCCGCCATTATCACGGCGGCCCGGAAATTGGTGTGAAGCCGTGCGGCGCGTAACATAAATCCATGGAAACCCGCGTTCTGATTTAACGCTGAATTAATTTCTGTGCATACCGGCTGGGATTGGTCACATGGTTGCCGTTAATAGCAACCGCACGGGAATTCCTGATGACAATGGAAGCGTGCGGCTTTTCACCGGGAAATGCGCTCTGCCTGGGGCCGGTCATTGCGTTGCTGTCAATCGAGCAATGTTTTGCCCATTGCATAAATATATCCCCGGCATAATTGGACACAAACCGATTATTCCGAATGGTGATATCCGCGTTTCCGATGGCCCCGTCCCCATGCACATAAACCGCCGTGAAGTATCCTCCCACACCTCCTTTGCCGTCACGAATAAGCTTGTTATTTTCCACCATCACATGATGACAGTAACCGGCTTCCCGCCACCACGCTTCAGGCCCGATGGAAATGCCGGCCATGCCGCAGCCCCGCACAACATTGCCCAGCACCAGGCCGTCTGAACCTTTCAATAACATGCCACGGGAACGCGTATCGCCGATCCGGCAATCCAGAATTTTATAGCCCGATCCACAACGCATAGGATTGGTCACATAAGAGCCGACCGGCACGCCGAGGTTTCTCGCCAGTGTAATCAAACTAAGCGCGCTGCCGATGACAAGCGGTTTGTTCTTCTGATAGGCACGCGGTTTGGCGGCAACGGCATTGTAACTGTGAGCTTGTGCGGCAGAAGTAATTCGGAAGCGGTGAATTGCCAGAATTTTAGTGGTCGCAAAAAAGCCATGTCGATTGGAAATCTGAATCGGTTGTCCAATTCTCAGATAGGCACTGCGATTGTCCTTTACAGTGATGGTATGGCCTGTGGCCCTAACGACCATCTGGTATTCTCCATGAATGGCAATACAATCATCCAGAAATACGCCATGCATCACACAGTCTTCAAGTTCCGGGCCGGGATAGGCATTCACACAATGAAAACCGTCCGCCTGATTCGTTACCACGGGCGCAGCAGAAGCGCCCGGCGGCTTGGGGCCTAAGACCCATCGGCAGTCAATGATGCGGTTGGCTCCGCCGGCGTTCTCAAAAATGGGCGCAAAACCGTTACGCATCATGGTAATGTCTTTAAGCGTGCAATGGCGGCTGTTATCCAGCCGGACTTTTTGAAAAGCATTTCCGTAACGTGCCACCAGATAATCGCCCACTTTGAATTCCGGGTGCGGAATACGAAACGTCAGTCGGAACGCACGAGGGCCGGCGGCAGCAACAGTGGCGGCCCCGATATCACCGCTGCCAACGCGCAAGTGCCGTGTGCGGCCGTTGACGACATCAAACCCCCGCGGAAAATTCTTTGCATTTATTGCGGGGAACGGGTAGCCGGCGTCAGGTCTCCAAACACAGTAGTATCCGCCTGTAGGATCTTTTCCCGTAGACAGCACCCGTCCCTGGTAGAACGTAACCTGCGTTTGGGAAATCACCGGGCCTTCGATGCTGACATTTCGGCAATGCGCCAACTCGAAACAGGTGCCGGCGTTTTTAACCCGCATAATCAGTGTGACGTGATAGGCACTTATTGTGACATTTTTCCAGCCGTCGAGATCAAAAGTGGGCCGGCCAATCGCCGGTAACTGATAAATTCCAGGGTTGATCATGATCATCCGCGCCCCATTCTGATATGCTTTTTGCACTTGCTTGCCCAAAGCGGCGGCGTCAGATGAATTTCCAACATGCACGGCATGAACCTCTTGCGCAGAGGCCGATACCGGAGCGAAAAACAGCATCAGAAGCAACATTACTAAGGAATATGATTTCATATTAGTCGTCCCGTTTATTTAGGAATTAATACAGGCTCATGGTCACGTTCCATATTCTGTCAATCGTGATGCTTGCGGAAAAGTGTCATAATTCCCTTGACCCAAACCTTGGCCATGAGTTTATATCCGTAAATATCCGGATGCAACGTGTCCACGCCGCTACACGGGTGTGGTTCTTGCGCGATGAATCTTATTAAAGGGTCAGAACGGCCGACAAGTTTCGATGTAAATTAAATAAAAGCTGTTTATTTGCGTTTTAATTCAGTATATTCTCAATTACTGCCAGCGGCCCAAGCAAGCGTTTGGACGGATAAAGGCGGGGCTGTGAAAAATTCCCACATATACATCCTGTGCCGGGAATGTGGCCGTTATAGGTTGCGGGTTGATTTTACGATTGCTGATGCCGCAGGCCGCGAAGGTCGTGTCGCAATACTTTGCGCATGAGGTATCGGGTAATCAGCAACGCGGTCAAAGCGCAAAGGACGGCAGTGAATCGGGCGGTATGGGCCAGGGCGAATTGGCCGCACAGCAGCCCGGCGACCAGTTCGACGGTGCTGATAAACGCAAACTCCAGGTAGGGATGGCGCATGGTGCATTCGGATTTCTGCGTGCGAACGTACCGCATAAAAAACAGCAGCGTTACGGCAATCATGGCCAATAACCCAAGCGCTAACGCCAACAGGAATCCTGCCCCTGCCGCGGAGATCGCATAATAAATCCCAAGGCAAGCGGTCGCTCCGCATGTCGCCGCAAGGATGAATTTTATGCGCGGCGAGGCTTTCGGGAACCGGTAATCATAAAGGCGGGACAGGTGTTCAAGGTATCTGAACTGCTCCTTAAGCGTCAATTTGCTTTCACCGTGCAAGCGGTTGCGAAACACGATGGGAACTTCCACAACCTTTTTGACGTGGCATTTGACGATGAGTTCCAGACCAATTTTGTAACCGATCGGATTGAGTTTATCAGCGGCAAGATACAGGCGGCGGGGCAGCGCAAAGAACCCCGCCATGGGGTCGCGCACGGATTTTGTAAATGGCCGGCTTAACAGCGTCGCCACCGCGCTATTGATCCATCGGAAGCGTCCCCAGTCTTCGGTTTTTCCGCCGGCAACATAACGTGAGCCGATGGTGAAATCAGCTTGGCCTTGCAGCAGTGGCTCAATCAGTGCCGGGATGGAATCCGGCGGATGGCTTAAATCCGCATCCATCACCAGTAGATAGTCATATTCCGCCATGGCCAGGCCGGCGAGAACGGCCGATGATAGTCCACGGTCAGTATCACGAATCCGGTATCGCACCTGCGGCCATTGGTGGGATAATTGCGCCAGCAGATCACGTGTTCCATCGGGGGAATTATCATCGATAACAATAAGTTCCCAATTCCAGCCACGGTCGGACAAGGCGGCTGCAGCCTGGGGAATCAGTCGGGGCAGATTTTCCGCTTCGCGGTAAGTGGGGACAATGACGCTCACGCCAGGTTGCGGCATGTAAACTCCATGCAGTGGTTCTCAAATGATTGATCGCAGATCCCATCCGCTGCTTAATCGCGAAATAGATCGGGCAATACTTTCCGCGTTTCATCACGTAGAAAATTCAGAATCTGTTGG
>JAKBCC010000186.1 GCA_021808105.1 Planctomycetota bacterium | reverse complement strand
GTCTGTTCAAGGGCTATCGAATTCAGCATAACAATATCCTGGGGCCGTATAAGGGCGGCATACGGTACCACCCGGATGTGAGCCTCGATGATGTGAAGGCTTTGTCGGTCTGGATGACCATGAAATGTGCGGTCATGCGGCTGCCCTTTGGCGGGGCCAAGGGGGGAATTAAAGTTGATCCACGAAAGCTTTCACCGATGGAACTCATGCGCATGACCCGTCGGTTTACTTCCGCGCTGGGCGGGAACATCGGCCCGGAAATTGATATTCCCGCTCCGGATGTCGGAACCAATGCCCAGATTATGGACTGGATGATGGATACGTATCTCAACACCCATCAGGAAGGTCGCCAGCAGGGAATGCTGCATGTGGTCACCGGAAAATCCGTCGGTTGCGGCGGCAGTGAAGGGCGTGAAAAGGCCACCGGGCAGGGACTGTGTTATGTCCTGTTGGAACTGCTGCCGGAATTTCGCCTTAAACCTGCCGGGCTGCGGCTGGGCATTTTGGGCTTCGGCAATGTGGGCAGTAACACCGCGCAAGCGCTTGCTGTACATGGAGCCAAGCTGATTTCAGTGATGGATCATACGTGTGCACTGCGCAATATCCATGGCCTGCCGATAACGGAATTACAACAGCACGTGCAACAGACCGGAGGCTTGGCGGGGTTCGCCGCTGCCGGCGTGGAGATTATTGACCGGGAAGCGTTTTACCGCACGGAAGTGGACGTGTTTATTCCCGCTGCGCTGGAGCGCATGATTGATGCACCTGAAGCCCAGTGGCTCAATGCACGGGTGCTGGCGGAAGGGGGCAACGGCCCGGTGACGCCCGCGGGGGCGCAAGTTCTGCGGCAGCGCGACATTGCGCTGCTGCCGGCGATATTATGCAATGCCGGCGGCGTGACCGTGAGTTATCTGGAATGGGTGCAGAACAAGGCCGGCGTGCATTGGGACCTCAATCAGGTGGACCGTGAACTGCAAAAAACCATCGTGCTGGCGGCCCGGCGCGTGCGCTTGGCGGCGCATCAATATGATACGGATCTTTCCACGGCGGCCTATTGCGTGGCGGTGGATCATGTGACACGAGCTTATACACAACGGGGTATTTTTCCGTGAGCAATATTCCCTCTCCATTAACGCTTGCACGCCCTGAAGCGGCACGTCAGCGCATCCCGCTGCTGCCGTGGTATATCGCCCATTGGCTGGCGTCGTTTATGACAGCCTTAACTTCCAATGCGGTTTTTTTCTTTGCCGCTTATGAACTGCATCAACCCGCTGAAGTGCAGCTTGGTATGGTTGCCGCCGGGGGGTTGGTTTACACGATCGGGGCCTTGTACGGCGGGCGATTGGTGGATCAACTGGGGCAACGCCGCCTGGGAAGTTATATGGCGTTGATATGTATTCCCGTGTGTGCGTTTGGAGCATTGGCGGTGATGCAGCGCAGCCTGGCGGGCGTGTTTATTTTTCTGCTGATGATCAATTTTTTCACGGCCCCGCTGTGGCCCGCCGTTGAATCCGCCCTGACCTGCGTGCCGGGCAAATTGCGTTTAACCAAACGCATTACCATCTATAATATCAACTGGTCTACCACCGGCTTTATCGCCGGCGGCATTGTGGGTTCGCTGGCCCTGTGGCTTTCCTGGGCCGGGGTTTTTATTATCGCGGCGATCCTTAGCCTGGTGGTCTGGATTATTATTGCTCTGTTTTCTATTCCGCAATCGCAAATACATGCCGGCCATGTTGAAGATTCCCCGGAAGAACTGGCCCGCAGCCAGGCGATTCTCGCATCGCCGAAATCCAAAACATTGCTGCACATGGCCTGGCTTTCCAACATGCTTTCTTATGTGGCCGTCAATACGGTTGTAGCCGTTTTGCCCACCATTACCATCGCACTGGGAATAAAATCCTATGCGCTGGCGACAGCCCTGGCATCAGTATGGGCCTTAACCCGCATCGGCGGCTTTTTACTTACCAGTTTCTGGACGGGCTGGCATTATCGGGTGCATTGGATGATGATTTCCTTTGCGGGCCTGCTGCTGGGAACCGTTGCGCTGTTGCTAAGTCAATCGGTACTTATGCTGATATTATCCGAAGCGATTTTTGGCGTGGCGGTTGCCATGCTTTATTCGGGATCCCTGTATTATGCCATGCACCTTAGCCATGGATCCGGTAGCAACGCGGGGATTCACGAAGGCCTGATCGGCATCGGTACGGTGCTGGGGCCGGGCGTGGCGGCGATCTCCGGATCACCGGATTCGGTAACGCCCAAGGCCATCGCCATGCTGGTCATTTTGACCATCGGGGGCACCGTGATGACGGTGATGGCACGCCGGGCAAAAGGCCTGGTGAAGGTGGATATTAAGCAGGATGCAAAATCGGCAACATGAAACAACAGCACACGCTATCCGCTAAACGATTGGCGATTCTGATTTCCGGGTCCGGCACCACGCTGGAAAATCTGGCCGGTTCAATTGCCGATGAGAAATTATCCGCTTCCATTGCATGTGTGATTTCCAGCCGGCCGGATGTCTACGGCCTGGTCCGCGCGGAAAAACTGGGCTTGCCGCATGAAGTCATTCCGCGCCGCAGTTTTACCGACACCCTCACCTTTTCCGATGCGGTTTTCACAGCGATTGGCAAACACCAGGTGGATTTAGTCATCATGGCCGGCTTTTTATCGCTGCTGCACATTCCGCCGCAATTTAAAAACCGCGTCCTGAACATTCACCCCGCCCTGTTGCCGAAATACGGCGGCCGCGGCATGCACGGCCTGAAGGTACACCAGGCGGTAATTGACGCCGGCGAAACCACCTCCGGCTGCACTGTTCATTACGCCGACAATCAATACGACCACGGCCCAATTCTCCTCCAACGCACCTGCCCCGTCCTACCCGGCGACACCGCGGAAATACTCGCCCACCGCGTGTTCGAACAAGAATGTATCGCCTACCCCGAAGCCATCGCCCACTGCCTGGCCAACACTAAACCGCGCATGCATCAACAGTAACCGTCCACAGATTTTCAAGATTCCACAGATTCACCGCAAGCGGCGCAGCACACCGCCGCTTCCCGCTGGGTGAAAAAACAGGGCGATTATTTTTTCTATGATAGCAATGGGAGAGAACCGCTGATATCGGGCGGCGGCCCGATAGAGCAGGCGATCGGAGAGAGTTGAACAGTAGAGCACATCGGGCGGCGGCCCGATAGAGCAGGCGATCGGAGAGAGTTGAACAGTAGAGCACATCGGGCGGCGGCCCGATAGAGCAGGCGATCGGAGAGAGTTGAACAGTAGAGCAAATCGGGCTGCGGCCCGATTAGAGCAGGTGTGGGTAGAACAGGCGAACAGTAGAGCAGATTCGGCTAAAGCAGAAGAGAGGCTGTCGCCGAAACGAAATAACTCCTGCGGTCACCTGTCTCCTGTTCCCCTGCTCCCAGCGGTCCGCCTTCTACTTTCCATTCCCACACCTTAAATATCGCGAACTGTGTGATTAAAAATTCAAATTTGGGGCTTTTGTGAAGCCCGTGTTTATCCGCGTAATCCGCGCAATCCGCGGTCCTTTTTTTACATGGAATGGAACGGGGACGTATCTGCTCTGTCCCCGTTTTATTCTCGGAGCGTATTGTATGTTCCAAGCTTCACTTTACCACTGCCCGGCGCAGCCGCGCGTCACGGCCGAGGGGACGGCCAAGATGATGGCTCGCGAACCAGTTCGGCCAATAATCGGTAATCGACTTTTCCGGTGCCCAGAACTGGTAATTGGTCCAGGTGCACAATGGCGCGGATGTGGTGCAATCCGGAGAGGCCGGCTTCGCGGATTGCGGCGTTGACTTCTGATCGGTCCAACGGCAGCGTGGTGGCCAGCACCAGTTCAGGAGTGTCGTTCTCTGCGGTCGCCACGACGGCCAATGCCGGCGAACGATCGGGCGGGGCGGGAAATTTGCGTTCCAGAACTTCCTCGATCGCGGGCAGGGAAAGCATCTCTCCACCGACTTTGATAAAACGCTTCAACCTTCCCGTAAACGTCAAAACCCCACTGGCATCCACGCGAACCAGGTCACCCGTGCGATACCAGCTTTCGCCGTCCCATTGCACAAATGGAGAGTGTGCCTCATCGCCCAAATATCCCTTAAAAATACTGGGGCCGCGCACCAGCAGCATTCCCGGCTGATCCGGGGCACAGCGTTGCTGCGTTTCTTCATTGATAATGGCCCATGTAATGGAAGGCAGCGGCGTGCCGATGCTGCCGGGGCGAATATCATTTTCCCGTGCCACTGAAACAAACGGCGAACATTCCGTAATGCCGTAGCCTTCTAAAATCGAGGCCTGCGGACAGGCTTTTTTTAAGGCGTCATAGACACTCTGTGGACATTTTTCCGCACCGGTTACACAGATTCTCAGAGCCGCTAAAGACTGCGGGCCGCTGCCACGAACAATGTTGGAAAGGAACGTCGGCGTGCCCAGCAATATGGAAGCGCGGTAATTTTCAATCACGCGTACCAGTGCTGAGACATCATTGGGATTGGGGTAATGCACCACTTTGACGCCCGCCAACAGCGGCAGAAGCATGGCTGCATTTAATCCGAAGGAATGAAACGGCGGCAACATACCCAGAAAGCAATCATTGCGGCGAATATGAAAACTCGCCAGGGCATCACGCATATTCACCAGCAGATTTTCATGACTTAGCGGCACAGCTTTGGGAAGTGCTTCAGACCCGCTGGTAAATAAAATCACCGCAGTTTCCGAGCTTGCAACATGACTTAGCGCCCGCCAATAAAACTTCCCCTTCATTGCGGCACGTAACTTCGCCCCTTTTCCCAGTGACCCAGCCAATTTTTCCAGCGGCACCATTCGATCATTCAAGCTTGAAAAATCCATCCCCTGCGCCACCAGGCGGCTAAGCAGGGCTTGCGCGGTCAGCACGCGCTGCACCTGGGCAAGGTCCATGGCGTGCGTGATATTGCGTAGACCGGTGGTCCAATTCAGCATGACCGGTGTTTTTCCGGAAAACAGTACCGCCAGAAATACCGTGTCAGCCGCCACGGAAGCCGGCAGCATAATGCCGACCCGCTGTCCCGGAAATTTCATAATTTCTTCACGCAATGCGAAGATGGACGTGATTAAATCACGGTAGGTCCTGATGCCGCGTTGAATATCAGCCGTCGCAATCTGATCCGGGTGCATCCGGGCTTGTGCCAGAAATACCTCCTGAATCGTGTTGCCCCGAAGCAGTTGCACGCGCTGGTTGCTGCGATCCTGAAACCAGCGGGATTCAGGCATGGGAACGGCGGATTCTTTGCTGGCGGCCCCCAATTGCCCGCACGCCGCCAGCATGACATCATGAACCGATTCCAGCGATTCCACGGCCGGCACGGTTAC
>JAKBCC010000185.1 GCA_021808105.1 Planctomycetota bacterium | reverse complement strand
AACATATTGCGCCAATGTTCCCGCGGCAATGGCACCGGGGGTTTGATTCAACGGCGGCATGTTCACCCATAGAAAATATTTACCTCCGGCGTTGGCAATTTGTTGAATCTGTGAGTCAATATTGGCGGCAGCCGTTGAGGCGGCCGTTTCGATGGAGGACAGGCTGGCACCGGTTTGGGATGCGGCATCGAGAATATCATTGGCTCCACCCCAGAACACATAAAGATTGCTGCTGGGAGCCACCGGATCAGCGTTCAGGAAAGTATCAACCTGTGCAGCCATACCCGGCGGCGTTAGTGAACTACCTGTAGCGGCTCCGCCAAAAGCATAATCCGTTCCACCGCTGAGCGAGGGTGTAAGCGGCGCAAATCCGGGATGGCTGCCGTGGAGAAAGTTGTTGTTCAGTTGCTGCACCCACACGCCAATAATGGATGTACTGGGTGTCGTATCCGGTCCGTCGGTAAATTCCCCGGCGGTATCATAAGGTGGCAACGGCGGCGATACGGTGGTGCTGCCGGCAGTTGCCAATGCGAGGTTGCCAACATCGGATAAACTGTCGCCAAAAACCACCAGTTGATTAAACGGCAAAGCCGGCGTGGGCACGGCCGAAGCCCGAAGGCCGGTAATGCCTGCAGCAACCCCCGCAATTGCGGCAACGGTGAAAAACATTTTATTGTGTACGCTATTCATCTTGGTCCCTTGTTCAAAAGCACAAAACAGTTTATCGGAACGATCCGCGGAAGGCCAATGAAATGAAGTATTGGGCGAAAGGGGATTGTTTTTACATAAATCGGGTACAATCTGGGGGCGAACGGTGCGGCCGATTATCCGCGGCGATACCGGAGGTTGGCAACAATCGCCCGTCTGTCGCGTTGGACTCATGGCCGAATTGCCGACATTCAGCGGTTGGATAACCAACCGTGACAACCGATTCAGAAGGACTTTTTGGGAGTACACGGATGACAACAGTTCCCACCCCCGATTCTCGCCCGCGCAGTGCTGTTCCAGGTTCGGCCGGCGCGGAAATGGCGGCGGTTGAACGCCTGAAACTCGTGCGTGAAGCCATGCTGGCGGAAATCCGGAAAGTGATTGTAGGCCAATCGGATGTGATGGAATCGCTTCTGCTGGCCCTGTTGTCGCGCGGCCATTGCCTGCTGGTGGGTGTGCCGGGACTGGCCAAAACATTGATGATCAGCACCCTGGCCAAGGTATTGAGCCTGAATTTCAACCGCATTCAGTTCACACCGGATTTAATGCCCTCGGACATTACCGGAACGGATATCATTCAAGAAGACCCGCAAACCGGCAAACGGGTATTCAATTTCATCAAGGGGCCGGTGTTTACCAATATGCTGCTCGCGGACGAAATCAACCGTACCCCGCCGAAAACCCAGGCGGCATTATTGCAGGCCATGCAGGAATATCAGGTTACCGCCGGTGGACAAACCTATCCGTTGCAACAACCGTTTTTTGTGTTGGCCACACAAAACCCGGTTGAACAGGAAGGCACCTATCCGCTGCCGGAAGCGCAACTGGACCGGTTTATGTTTATGGTGAAGGTGGGCTATCCGCAGCGTGAGGATGAACGAACCATTGTGAAAAATACCACGATGGATATTCGCAGCGAACCGCACGCGGTGCTTTCGGCGGAAGATATTCTGGCCATTCAAAAACTGGTCCGGCGGGTGCCGGTAAGCGATCATGTGGTGGATTATGCGGTCAATCTGGTGCGGGCGACGCGGCCACATGAAAAAGATACACCGGAATTCATTAACAACTGGCTGACGTGGGGAGCCGGGCCGCGTGCGGCGCAGAATCTGGTACTCGGAGCCAAGGCCCGGGCGCTGCTGCGGGGGCGGCTGAATGTAAGCACGGATGATATTCGCCATGTTGCCAAACCGGTACTGCGCCATCGGATCATCACCAACTTCAACGCCGATGCGGAAGGGATCGACACCGATGCGGTGGTGGATAAGCTCATCGCCACCATTAAAGAGCCTTCCGCGGATGCCTACAAGGTGGCGGAACCAACCACCCCGGCCTGACCGCCTTCGGCCCAAGACCACGGAAAACGGAAACCCACCGCAGCATTCCCGCGAACGTGGATAAAAATCCCCCGCTGAAAATTATTATCAGCATTCGTTGAAGTTTCCGGAAAGAAACTGCCGATTTGAGGTTTTGACGGGCTATTATAGGGAGAGGCGTTTAATGACGAACGCCCGTAAGGATGCTTTAAGCCGGAAAGGCGGTAAATAATATGACCCGTGCAACACCTCAGGACGATAAACAGACCTTGGAGCCGACCCCTCGGCGATATTTCACGCTGGCGGAAGCCCGCCGGTCGCTGGTATTGGTCAATCGCATTGCCATGGATATTCAGCGCATTGAATTGCAACGCCGAAAACTGGTACATCAAACCGCTTCGAGCCATGAACAGCCGTCGGCGGAGGAAGCCAACGCCATTGAGCGGCAATTTGACACCATGACCGAGCAACTTGCCGGCCTGCTGGATGAATTGGCGGCGGTAGGCGTGGAATTAAAAGATCCCACTCGCGGATTGCTGGATTTTCCATCGCGATTTAATGGCCGTGACATTCTTTTGTGCTGGCAGATTGGCGAACCAACCATTAATTTCTGGCATGACATCAGTGCGGGCTTTGCGGGCCGGCGCAGTGTGCGGGAGCTGGAACTTCAGCCGCAGGCTGTGTGATAACAACAGCCCTGCCGCAATAGCCATTGAATCAGGAGTAAAGCCGGTGTTGCATCAAATGCGACATCGGCTTTTTTTGAAGCCATGCGAGGGCAACAGATTCTCGTATCCCATTATTTAGTGGAAGGCGCGGTTGATGAGCTGGTCTGAAAGGCCCGGTGCGGATGGATTGGGGTGACAAATGGATGGACGCAGATCCGAAGCATATTTCGGAATACGTTGAGGATCGAGGACGCCGCAGACGGCCGTTTGCCGCCCCAAGGCGCTCCCGGCGGAGTTTCCAAACAGGCTCTACAACGGATGTTCCAGCTAAATTCGGTGCTTCGCACAGCGATATCATGCTGTAAAATCAACGCTCTTTGCGTCTTGTTGGCAGCTTCTTTCTGGTGGCTACATGGATCCCGCGGTGCGGCAGGGCTCGGGGCAGGATCACTTCCGCCTGCTCCAGCAACCGCTGCACCGATTCCCGCGGTTGCGGGATGCAGTTGCATAGCGGCTTTCCCTTAACCGCCAATTGCGTCGTGCAGAGCGTTTTGAGTTCGTCCAGGCCTTCCTGTACTGTGGCGTCGATGGTCTGCCATCGCCGGGCTAATTCCTGCACGATCTTGTAGGCCAGCATGATCACCAGTGCATGGCCACGCGTACGGCTGGCCAGACGCACATGCACCGGACGCATCTCTAACTGGACCGTCTTGCTGGTCCGGAACGCCCACTCTACCAACGCCAGGTCCTTGTAGCGGGCGTGGACACTCTGGGCATCAGCTTGGGGTTGGGCCAGATCGGTCTTGAGGACATAGCAGCCATCAAGCTTTTGCTGCTCGGCCAGTGCGGATTGATCTACGGTCAGCGTCAGGACCCGTTCTTGTGCTGTGACCTGCACCCATGCGTCCAGACGCCGCTTCCGGCATAATGCCGTGATCTTGTTGGTCGCCACCTGAACACTGGCCTTGGAATGCTCTTGAAGATACTGGTTCTGACGATCCACCTGGCGTTGCACGGCCTGAAGTTTGTCTTGGCGAGCGGTTCCCATCTCCATGGCTCGGATCGGGTTGCGACGCATGATGTAACGCGGGCCGTCATCGGGGAGCACTTCCGCGAGTTCCTGATCGAACAGTGACATGGTTAATACGCCACGGGCCAGCAATGATTCGATTTGGGGCTTGGTTATGGCGGTGATGTAGTGGAAGCCATGCGTGGTCAAATCCTCGATGGGCCGACCCCGGATCATTCCCCGATCACCCACAAAGGTCACCTCGCCGCCGCCAAAGCGTTCAGCAACCTTGCGGATCTGGCTGGCCATCGTCGCTGTGTCATTGGTGTTGCCGGTAAAGACCTCAATGGATAACGGTTGCCCTTGGGCGTTGCACAGCAATCCGATGGTGATTTGCCGTTTACCCTTTTTACCGTCGCGGTTATAGCCGAAGGCGGCCAGTTCATTGCGGACCCCCTCGAGATAGCTGCTGGTAACATCGTAGAGGAAGAAAACATTCCCGCCCGGTCGTGTCGATGCCGCAAAGAGCCGGTCCTCAATACACGCCTGATTCGCATCCAGCCAGTCCAGATTGGCATACAGATCGTCCTCGTTGAAGTTCTCCAAGCCGAGAATATCACAAGCGGCGTGGCTGGAAGCCAGGCGTACCGCCGAGAGTCGCGAGCCTTGATCGATCACCCGGGCGATGATCTGCCAGAGCGCCAACTTGCCTTGGCGGGTGGAACCCAATGCGGCCAGGATGCCCAACTGCCGGGCCATATCGTAGACTGCCCAGACGGCCCCGAAAGATGATCCCTGAAGCAGGGTGACATCTTCACGCAACGACACGAGAGAAGTCAGATCGCCTTTGTGCTGCAGGGCCAGCTTGATGGCGTCGATTTCCTGCGGGGAGCAATGTGAGATATTGGCGACGGTACGGTGTTTGACCTTGCCGTCAACGCGAAAGGAACTTCGGAGCAGGTATCGCACGTATTTGCCGGATTTCGATTTATCTACATGCACAGTCATAGTGGCCACTATAATATCGCAATCAAATTTAATGTCAAGGATAAAATCAATATTAATACAACATTTTAGTGGCTACACGCAAAAGCGAAAAACGCATGTAACATATTGTAAATAAATGAGTTGCGTAAAATGACGTCTGGAACATCCGATATAAAGCAGCCGGTATTTCTGGATACGTAATAAAAAGAGTTTTCAGTGTGAAGTGTTCAGCATCAATTGTCCAAAGCTGAGTACTGAAAACTTAACACTCTTAACAACTTTTGAACTCAAGCATCGGATATAAATCATGTGGAATTTAAGTGAATATCAAAAGCATCCCCGGCGGTTAAGCGACTACCTGCCATGGGCGGCCTTCATCGGTCCCGGTGTGATTCTCAATAAAGATGGGAGCTTTCAGCGTACGATCCGCTTCCGCGGGCCGGACACGGGCAGCGCCACGTCCGGTGAACTCATGGCCATGCGCGCCCGCCTGAACAATGTGCTCAAGCGACTTGGTTCCGGCTGGTGTATCCATGTAGAAGCCGTCCGTAAAAGCGCCCAATTGTATCCCACAAGCTGTTTTCCCAATTCCGCTGCCGCCTTCATTGACCAGGAACGCCAAAGAACATTTACCGACGATGGGAATCACTACGAATCCAACTATTTTCTAACCCTGACATTTCTGCCGCCGGAGGATCAGGT
>JAKBCC010000047.1 GCA_021808105.1 Planctomycetota bacterium | reverse complement strand
CGGCCTGGACACGGAACATTAATTTACCGCCTGCGCGGTTCGGGAATCCGCCGCTATATTCGCGCCAAGGACGGCCATGTTACCGGCGCTTCAACCATCAGCGGATACATGTTTCTGCCGCACCGTCATTTTGTTTTCTCCATTATGGTCAATCACTATCGCGGTAACGTTAATGGCTGGGAGGATCAGGTTATCATCGCCTTGTATCAATGGGCGGTGGGGCGGCTGCAATAGCCGTCGGAGAGTCGGCTTGGAGTACTTATGGCTGCTTCCACACCGAATAACCAGTCGTTTGTGCTCTCGGCACCCGCGGCCCTGTTTGACAGCGATACACTCATGACCGATGCCGCGATAGCGGTTATTGATGGAGCCATCCAAGCCTGCGATCAGCGGTTGAAAATTCTGGCACAGTTTCCCGCCCTTCCGGAAGTGCATGTCGCGTCTTGCGTGCTGACACCCGGATTGGTCAACGCCCACACGCATCTTGAGCTGAGTTTTCTCGCCGGTAAAATTCCCGGCCCGGCTGATTTTCCGGCCTGGGTGTTGCAACTCATTGCAGCCTATCCGTCCGCCGCCGACGCTGAGGAAGTATTTTCTCAATCCGCTCTGGCTGGTGCGCAGGAAAGTATCCAGTTCGGCGTCACCACGGTAGGCGATATTACCCGCCAGCATCATATTGTGCGCCCCGCCCTGCAAAGTAAGTCTCCGCTGGGAGTGGTCAGTTTTGGAGAACTCACTGCACTGGGACGGTCACGAGCTTATCTTGACGCCCGGCTGGCCGCAGCGATGGAACCGCAGGAATCCGATGGCCGTATATCCATCGGTCTGTCGCCGCACGCACCATATTCAGTGGAGGGGCCGGCCCTGGAAAAGATCGTCGCTATCGCCGGGAAATATCGCATGCCGCTATCCATGCATCTGGCGGAACTGCGTGAGGAACGCGATTTCTTAAAAGATTTCTCCGGCCCGTTGGGTAAAAGTTGGATGCTGATGCGACACATGGATTTGCTGGATGATCTGGTACCCGCATTTTCCGCTGGGCCGATCCGCTGGGCCCAGCATTACGGACTGTTCAATGCCGGCGTTCCGGTCATATTGGCGCATGTGAATTACGCGGATGATACCGAGCTAAGTATTCTGGCCGACAGCGGTGCGGCGGTGGCGTATTGCCCGCGCACGCGGCATTATTTCGGTCATGATGCCGTGGCACCGCATCCGTGGCAGGCCATGCAGCAGCGCGGCATCCGCGTATGCCTGGCCACGGATTCATTGGCCAGTAATCCGGATTTATCTCTTTTGCGCGAAGCGAAATTTCTGCATCGGAATGATCCGTCAATCAATCCTCAAATCCTATGGCGTATGATTACTACTCATCCCGCGGCCGCCCTGGGCTTGGGTTCGCAGATCGGTCGGCTGGCACCCGGGTATGCCGCAAACATTCTTGCGTTGCCCGTTGCGAACGAAATGCTCACATCATGCGCTGCGGTTTGCGATTACCTGGTGCGCCAAGCACCTTTACCGCAACGCGTGTGGATCAGGGGAAAGCAAGTGTTTTCCGCATGTTCAGCAACATAATCCTCCGCGGCCGAGGCCATCCTTCATAAAGCCGCCGGCTCTGCCGGTGGTGCGGCGTCATTGCGAGGCACCCATCGCCCAATTATTTCAATACATTTTCCAGCAGTGTCAGAGCCTGCCGCCACTCCATATAACGGTAGGGAATGTTAAATGCAGCGTGCAGAGCAGTAATTTTCTCATGGTAGTATTCATAGCGTTCCTGTTGCCAGGATTCGGCTGTCGTGTCACAGAAATAAATGCGGCAACCCAGGGGGCGGGCGGCCCGCGCTGTGCATAAGCCGTCAATTTGCCACGGGCAGCCGGGATTTAACGTACCGTCTTCCTGATAAAGCGGCAGCGGAAAAGTTATGGCAGCAACTGAATCAGTGCGTGGCCGGCCGGGTTGTTCCCCCCGCGTGACCTGCAGGAAGTTGGCCAATTCCAGTGTACTGACATAGAGCCTATGCCCCCATATTTCAAATTTGCAGCAGCGTCCGCTGGTAGTGCAAATCGGCTGACGGATTGCAATATCGCAGTCGAGCTGTGCGTAAAGTTCACCCAGTTTCTCCAAGGCCCGTCCCGGCGGCGTATGGAGTGCCTGTACAAAACCATCAATTTCCCGCAGCGCGTTCATTTTGAGAGTATACACCAGCCACCGTCCGTTGTGCCTGGGAAACCGCTTGCGATAGAGAGCCGGGTCATGGATTCATCCCGGCAGTTTACAGAATCCCTGCGACGGTATATCCAGCGCGGAGTTGAATTTAGAGGACAGATTCTGAAACGCAATAAGCCCTGTAATTTCCACAATCGTGTCATCGGGCCATTGTTGTTTCAACCGCGCTCGCAATGCGTTATCTACCATATTAAGCGTCATGGCTTCGGAATATTCCAAGGCCAGAAGCTCTTCCGGTGTAAAAAGCGGACTGTTTCGCCAATCTTGCAAAGCATCAATTTTATCCATCGCCACGCCACGCTTGGCCAGAGTCGCGGAATTAATATCGACGCAAAAAGCACAGTGGTTAATCTGCGATACCAGCACAGTCACCAAGGATCGCAGCGCGGGCGGCAACGGCGATTTCCGCCGATCCAATGCACCATACAACATTGCCACAGTCGCAAAGACCCAGGGCGACCGCCCCCACAGCAATCCCGGATCCAGTACCCTGCCATACTTCTTTTTCTGCTTCCGAAAAAAAAGCCGAATAAACCACGGATATTCCGAAATTGCTCTAGCACCAACTGTCTGCATATATTCCTCTTACATAATTGTAGTCGGTGCGCAAATAAAAGGTACCTGACACCTTTGTTTACGACAATCGCATTTTCTAATACTGATATTGACATATTTGGGTCGGATTATAGAATGCGATTCATTGCCGTAGTCCGGCAGGTATTAGTAATAGCGAGAGGAACCACTTATGTATTGGATCGCGCGGATGATTCAGCCCGTGAAGCAGGCCGGCATCGGCTTGCTGATTCTGTGTCTTGTCGCCGGTGTGTACGCTGCACGGTCTGACCAAGCGGCCAACGCCGTGCCTCCCTCACATCCAAGTGTGATATTTAATGGGAAAGATCTCTCGGGTTGGACCCAGGTACCCGCGCATTCATGGATTGTTAAGAATGGAGCCATGACCAGCCTGGGCGTGGGCCGCGGGATGATCTACTCCGCGAAGAATTACAGCCACTATCGGCTTACGTTTGCAGCGCGGCAGATATCCGGTAACCACGCGGCCTGCTTTCTGATTTTCTGCACGCGGCCCAAGCCGGGTAAAAAGCCTCTGGATGCGCTGGCCGGGATTCAATTTCAGATACCCACGGGCGACCACTGGGATTATCGCAAAGGCCATAACAACAGCGGCCGGGGCGAGTTTCATAAACTGCGCCACAGAAAATTCAACAGCCATAAATGGTATCGCGTTGACGTTCGTGTAAACGCTGCCGCCGGCACGGCCCGTGTGTACGTTGCCCAGCCTATTAACAGCAAGCCGGTAGAGGTGGCAAAATTTAAAAATAAGGCAGCGGGACGAGTCGGCCCCATCGCCTTTCAAATGCACAACGAAAAGTTGTTTGATCAATACAAAGATGTCACCATTGAAGAATATCCGAACAGCCCGGCCCGGTCGCAAAAACCCTGATGGGATACTCTGGAACACGCGGCAGCCGCTGGGGTGGTTCAAGTTCAAGGCGCGGACAAGTTGCAAATTAAGGAAATCGCGAAACGCAGTTCGTGTCGGAGCGTGTCGGAGCGTGTCGGAGTTATTGCGGCAGGAGTTTAAGTGCCACGATATGGGGCTGCACGGCAGTGCCGCGGTTGCAATAGGACCGATCTATAATTGCTTCAAAGCGTCGTGCACCTGCAAGAATAAATTCAGCGTTTGGATTCGTTGGGTCTGACGAGACTGAATCCCGTGTTGCAACGGCACCAATGGCTGTGCCCTGGGTCGCGTTATACCAGTCCGTTGGAGCATAGATCCCGCCGCCGCTAGTGTAAGCAGTATTCATGCGCAACGCCTGAAGATAGCCGTAAACGGCAAAGGTGTCGCTACGCACGGTAATAAAATTGGCCACATCGGCCCAAACGGCATCGCGCTGCTGCAGCGTGGTCAGGGCCGCCAGGTTTTCCGATGGCATAAACGCTAAAAGCAAATCTCCAAGAGAGCGAAATCCGCCCCCGGCCGTATAGGTGGTGCCTGCGGGCATTGGATAACCGGGCGATTTGAAATCGCTGGTATCAATCATCGGGTTATCGGCGGTGCCGAATGTCAAAGTGGGAATAACGGTTCCGGCAGGTGCCCGATCCCGAAAGGCGATTGTGTCAGCTACAAGCTGCGATATATCCGCAATGCGTTGAGATTCCACGCCAACAGTCGCAACTATATTTATATTCGACAAACCCGCGTCGTCGGAAAAGGCCGAGAACAGCACGGCCTGGCCGGCGGTGTTGATATTGACCTTACCAGCCATTCGTACCAGATCATGAATGCCGTTGGGTAATGCGCCGGCGGCTGCGGAAGCGGTCTGATTGCGAGCCGTGAGTGTGATCATGGAAAGGATGGTGGGCGCGACATCGCCGGCAGCTCCCGTACCATTTGCGATAGCCGGTGCCAGGACCGGATTTAAGAAATCGGCGCTGGCGAAGGTCGCCGCAACCCGCGGATCGTAGGCAAAGTCCAGGTACAATGCTGCTTGAAAGGATTCACCTGGGCCTGCCGAGGAGGTCAGGATCGGATACTTGTAAGGAGCCGCCGCCGCCGTATCGACATAGTAAAGTCCGTTGTTGTAATACGTCGGCGAGGAGGTGGCGTAATTATTGGTTGGCGTTGCCGGCTTGGCCACAAGGGCCAATTGCTGGGATAAGCACTGCGGACCGGCGTTGGGGCCCCCATTAACCTGATAATTGGCCTCACGGGCGATACAGTTCAAATCGTCAAAATTAAACAGATCGCTGTTGCTGTCAATCGCTGCGCCAGGCGCTACGCTGGATTGGCCCCCATCCTGGCGATCAAAAAGCTGAATTCCCGGATTGCCGCTGATGGAGGTGTTGTTCGGCAAACCCAGATCATTAAAAGGGACGGATGACGGTTCAGACAGTGCGGCGGTAGTGCTACGGGGTGACGGACCAGGACCGCTCTGCATCGCGAAGGCAAACTCAGTGTTATCACAGCCCCATCGTGGTTGTTTGATATTATCGCGCTGAATATCCGCATACCATTGCGGACCGGCATCCGGCGGAAACCGCAACTGAGAAAAGTCATATTGCATGACATCCACGACGGCGTAACAGATGGTTCCCACGGTCAGAGGATTGGGAACGGGCCGCAGCAGTTGGATCGTTCCGGAAATTGGAACCTGTCCGCTTGATCCGATGACGTAAGGCGTTTGAATTCCGGAAGTAAGCATTGGGTCACCGACATCCGAGAGTACCACGGCAAATGGCCCGCCATTCCCGGCCGCATTGTTAAACGACCCAATCAAGCCGTCGGGTGGCTGTCCCGGCTGAGCCAGCGTACCAAGGTTAATCGTCAGACCGCTGGTGATCTCTCCATTGGCAACGCTACCATTGATCAGAAGTATCCACCCTTGGAGGCTTAGTGGCGTCGCCGTGGCAAAGGGGTTCATCAGTTCAACCGACCAGTGCTGGATCTGTGCCGTGGGATTCATATTGCCGGGACTGCCGGGCGGCTGTAGCTGCACTTCCATTTCATTAAGAAACGGCTGGGCGGTAATTCCATAATACGAGTTGGTATCGGCAACTCCGGTAAAACCAGGCGCCAGCGAAGTCCCCATAGCCGAGACCAGCGCTTGGGAAGATGCGTTGATGCCCAACGCCGGCACCTCCAGATATTCCCCGCCGATGCCGTCCGGCGCATTGGCAGCGGAAACATATTGAATTGCGGGCGGCTCTGCATCAATAGTTCCCATGCCGGCCGTGACTACGTCGCCATTTCCGTAGCGGTAGGCAAAATAATTAACAACGAAAGAGGCGGCGTGAATAGAGGTAAATCCGCAGGTGATCAGTGTTTCATAAAGTTCATTAGCCAGGGCACCGGCCGTCGCGGCGGCCTTGGCGGGGACCGTCGTGCTGATTGTCGTATTGAGATTAATCCTGGCTGGTCCCAAATCTGGAATATATGTGGGGCTTCCCTGCGATCCGCTGCCGGCAACGCTTACCGGAGCGATACTGCGACTCCACGAACAGGTGGTGTAGATCCCCCGGTATCCCGCACCATACTGCGTTCCCGTTAAGCCTAGCGTCCCCGGCAACAACGCCGCCAAACGGCAGTAGAAGGGTGCGTCAAATGCCCCGGCACCAGCCCCGCCGGCAGTGAGCATATCCATCTCGCTGTTAACGCCAAAAAGCGAAAGGTTCTCTCCAGAGACGCTTGGGCTTGGATATTGTATCTCGTATTCGTCCATGGCCTGCTGCCAGTTGGGAAGGGTATAAAAGGAAGCGTGGTCGGAGTAGTTACCGATGCGGCCCGGCGTGCCGGCACCTCGGATGCCAAGCTCAAGCGGATTGCCACCCGCCTGCGCGGCGGCGAAATCTCCGGAATCAATGTTTAAGCCGCCAAGATTGAAAATGGGGCAGGATGTGATAAATGTGCCGTAAGCCGCGTATGGATCCGTCGATTCCGTCGTATTGGCGGCAGGTGTGGTAAATGGATTGGCAATCCACCCGGAATTAACATTTAATAATGCAGACATGTCCATTACACGAATAGCGAAGCGGTAGCGTGTGCCATTCGGATCGCTATACGGCAGGAGATTCCAGTTTGCATCCAGTGTGCCGGTCGCTGTAAGCGGAGGGCTGCCGCCCGGAGTATACTGCCACCGGGGTTCCACCACCGCAGTGTTGGGTACCGTAATGCTTCCGGCACCTCCTGCATAGGAATAGGTAAAGTCATATTGACCGGTCGCCGGGTCATAAAGATACGGCGATAATTCGCTCAAAAGCGGCGCATTGACGGCTTGAGTACTGACCGCAGTCCAGGGGCTGCCGACAGCGCCGGGAAAGGGTGTTCCGCTGGTACTGGAGGAGGCACCATAAATCCACCGCGTGGGGGCCGCGCCGGCGGGGCTGACAAATATTTCCTCTCCGGGGGAATAATTTGACTTAAGCTCATAAGGTAAATTAGAGACCAGCCACGGTTCACTTTCCGCATACTGCACTGGAGTCGGCTGCGATCCAACGAACACCGATTGGTAGAATTCATCTGCGGTTGCGGGTTTATAGAGCACCGAAGAATAACCGGCACCCGACTCCGGGTAATCCCAGAAACGGGCGATTTGTCCCCCTTCCCTGGTGGTGGAATTATAGGAGTCGGGGTTAAATCCGCTTGCCAGGCCCGCAGCGGGGGAGTTGTCAGCGGTATTGTAGACTCCCGCGGTGAGGACTTGGCTGCCTAAGGGGCTGCCGGCTGGAATAACGTGCCCGGCCCCCGTCGTGTAGCTTTGCGTCGTGTAGGCCTGGTCCAATGTTCCATTAAGCATGATTCCGCGGAGTGTATTCAGCACGCCTTCTTGCGCAAAACTCATACTGGTGGCGGAATTTTCTGCGTAAACCGTTTTCCGGTCCGCGCCGGCGGTGAGAATGAAGATCGTGCCCATCAGTGCCAGCAAAACCAGCATGGCCATAACCAGCAGCAAAATCATCCCGCGCATGCGTTGGAATGATGATGAGGGAACCGGGCCTCGGGTTGGCGGAGGAATGCGTTTCCACGTTTCTGAAATCATTGCTCTATTTTACTCTAAACATCTCTTTTCACCGCGTGTGGCTCGGGCATAAAAGAGGACGGGCGCGTCCTGAAACGCTGCCCGCCCCCGATGAATCAACTTCCGAGCGTGTTGACGCAAGTTTCGAATCAGTTCTGCCCCAATGTGTCATTGGGGAACGTGTCGGTGTTGCCGTAGAGGAACTCATAATCATGCCAACCGGTGACCGCCGGATCAGCCGACGTGTTGGTGATTTCCAGCCGCAAGGCATCATACATCACGCCCCAGGAGTGATTGACACTAAGCGTAATGACATTGTCCTGGCCCGGCGGATTCAGATCGGATGTGGGAAACTGCAACGCTGCCCAGCCGTAATACCCGGCATCGCCGCTGCGAATCATGGGATCACTGGCGTGGATGTAATACGGATCCTTCATAATTAACTGATGGCCGTTGAGATTGACAATAAGGTCCGATTCGGATGCCGCCAACGCAACCGACAAGACCACATATTGCCCCTGCGCCTGCTGGGCCGAAGTTGTAGTGAAATGGATTTCCCATGGCTGGCCGGTATACGAGCCGGGACCGCCCGCATTGGTGACATACGACGGTGCAATGTACTTATAGCCATCCGTTGTTTTATCGTTGGAATTGTAGACCCCGGCATATAAGCCCGGATCAAAGTATTGCCATTGATTGGCGGGCCAGACATTGAGATTGTTGGTCGCGGCGTTACTGCCCACGGCAGTGGCATAATAGACCACCTTGCCCTGATTGGCGGAAAGCTCCTGCCAGTAATTATACGCGCCGGAATATTGGCGATCATCCTGACCGGCGGAGTTATGGCCATTTTCGAATTCATTGGCGGAATGATCGGGCGTGCCGATGGTCCAGATAGGCGCGGCGGTGCCGAAATTCTCCGGCGTGAACGTCAGGCCGTGTAACGCGTTAGTCTGACCCGAAGTGATTGCAACATTATCCAACCGCATTTCGCCCCATTGTCCGGGCTGATAAGCGGTGAGACGATAGGTGCCGGGAACCACATTGTACAAAGTCGTATTTCCCGATGAATTTAAGTACCCCCAATATTGATATCCGTTGGCCGATTGCTGAAAGTCCTTGCCTGGGTCGGACAGCACGACAACATTGTTATTAGCATTACCGCTCCAGCCCAGCGTGTCTGTAATGAAAGGCTGCAGATTGCCGCGCTTGGAGTCCGGGATATAGCCATTGGCAAGAAGAATGCCTTCATAATTGAAAAAACCTAAATCATTGGCGGCACTGTTGGCGGCGTCCTGATACATGGAATTCAGATTGGGCGTGGCCGGGTCTACGGCGTTGAAGTGCAATGCGAAGGGTCCAAACAGCCGGGACGAATTGACGCCCTGTGGCGGCACGTAATCACCACCGCCGTAATGGGCGGAAATAAATTCATCAAGCAATTGCGGAATCACAGGGCTGCCGGATACTATACTCTGCTTGGTAGGGCCATTCGTAAGCGTTTCGGTACTGGGGTTGACAAACCAGGCCGCCACCGAGTTGGCTCCCAGATTACCGGTGTATTCACCGGTAATCAGGTGGTACTGCTCATACGTTGAGAAATCATATTTGCCGATAAAGTGTGGATCATTAGGATTCCCCGGCGATGCTAATCCCGTGTAATCGATAACTTCCGGCATAACCTGTCGGCCCGGTGTCCCGGCCACCAGTTGCCCTTGGGCATATTCAGTAGGAAGTGTGTAATTAAATGCTCCGAAGTTGTGTGGCCCGGTGTTGGCCTGAAAAATGGAATTAAATACCGTGTCGCCGGCTTTGAAAATGAATTGGCCCTGCCCCAGATTCGTAGCCGGTGCCGACGCCGAATGCGTGAAAACCGTGTACATGTAAAGATCCGGGCTGTTGGCTGTGAGCACCCAGTGCGTCTGAATACCAAAATTATCACTGGTGCTTGATGGAGCGGTGGTTGTCCAGATATCCAGATAATGTCCCGAAACAAAATGGTAGCTTGCCGTTGTGCTTCCATACATGATCCCGGTCGGCCCATCGTATTCCCCGTAAAGTTGCAATCCGGAACTGTCGGTGGTATTGAAGATGTTAGTTGTCGTTCCGTTGATCGTGACCGTGAGTTGGTTGATTGAGCCTGAGGAAGTGCTCATCCCCAGCGTCACGATCCCATTGGTGGCCGTCCATTCACTTGCATTGGAAGTGTTAATGGATAGAGCGGCAAACGCCGAACTGGCCGTCTGCAGGATAGCTGCCGCCGCAGCTAGCAGAAGTGTGGCACGAACTTTCATTCGTATCCTCCTGAAAAGGGACTGAAAAAATCAGGCGAAATGAACGCCATTTCCCCTGTTTAACCGCACCATTTTTACTACAGAAACGCCTGAACAACCGGCATCAAGTGAGTTGCACCGCCAAAAATCCCAACCGGCAAATGCAACGAATGCATAGTTTACAGCAAAGGGCTATGGCACGTCAAGAAAAAAACTTTGAATAAATTTGCAAAATAAAGTGTGGGACATCCAGAAATTAATGGCAATTAATTGCGAATGAAGATCACGAACACGAAAAACTTATTTAAGTTAATATAATAATGGAGCCGCCTTATACTATGAAATATGCCATTTTTGCCCAAATTATACGGTTGGATAAGTGATGAGATGACGCGGTAGTAATTGCGGGCATACGCACGAATATCTTCCGTGGAAATTATACCATTAAATCAAGTTATGGTGCGGCTAATCAGGGGCCGCCCTGGATGAGGCCGGTGGTCCGTTGCCAATTAACTTTTGGAGAACACCCTGACACCGCAACGCTGCGACTTTCCTTCGAAATCGACAGACTCGAAAGCCGACGGCGGATTAAACGCCTCGGTTTGCTGCTTTGTTTCAAGCCTCCAGTGATGACGCTTGGCTGACGGTGCGCTCGTTGATTGTGCGGATGCGGTTAATGGCTGTGAGGTAGGCTTTTGCAGAGGCTTCCAGAATATCCGTGCTGAAGCCGCGTCCGCGGACTTTGTGGTCGCTGTGCGTGAGTTCCACCGACACTTCGCCTTGCGCTTCGCGCCCGCCGGTGATGCTGCGAACCTGAAACGAATCCAGGCGTGCTGAGATTTTAGTCAACCGCTGGATGGTGGCGAACATGGCGTCAACCGGGCCATCGCCGGTAGCTGCGTCAGTAATTTCCGTGCCGCTGCTGTCTATCAGTGTAACCGTCGCGGTGGCTACGCCGTGCGTACCGGCCATTACCTGCAGGCTTTTGAGTTGAAATAATTCCCGCTCGGTTTTCAATTGCTCATCGACCAGAGCTTCCAAATCTTCATCATAGATTTCTTTTTTCTTATCGCACAGCACCTTGAACGCGGCAAAGGCCCGGTCCAGGGCCGCTTCATCCAGGCGGTGGCCCAATTCCTCAAGCCTCTGGCGAAACGCGTGGCGGCCGCTGTGTTTTCCCAAGACCAGTTTGTTCTGCACCCAGCCGACATCCGCGGGTGCCATAATTTCATACGTGCTGCGATTTTTCAGTATTCCATCCTGATGAATGCCGGCTTCGTGCGCGAACGCATTTTCCCCCACGATGGCCTTATTGCGCTGAACATGAAGACCGGTCAAACTGCTGACCAGCCGCGAGCAAGGCACCAGCCGGCGCGTGTTAATGCGCGTGGCAAACGGATATTGATCCGGTCGCGTTCGCATGGCCATGACCACTTCTTCCAATGCGGCATTTCCCGCCCGTTCGCCGATGCCGTTAATCGTGCATTCAATTTGCCGCGCACCACCGGCCACCGCCGCCAATGAATTCGCCACTGCCAACCCCAGATCATTGTGGCAATGGGAACTGAAAATAACATTCGCAGCACCCGGCACATGTTTCAGGAGATATTCAAACATCGCCCGATATTCGGCGGGGGTTGCATTGCCCACCGTATCCGGACAGTTAATGGTTGTGGCACCGGCTTCAATCGCGGCGTGAACCACTTCCGCAAGGTAATCCAACTCCGTGCGACTGGCATCTTCCGGGGAAAATTCCACATCCGAGACATATTCTCGGGCCAGTTTCACGTTCTCAATGGTGAGACGGATAATTTCCTCCTTGGCTTTCTTGAGCTTGAATTCGCGGTGAATTTTGCTCGTAGCCAGGAAAATATGAATCCTGCCTCGGGCGGCTTTGCGCACGGCTTCGCCGGCGCGGCGCACGTCGCGCTCGGTGCAACGGGCGAGTCCCGCAACGGTCGCCTTGGTAATTTCTGAAGCTACGGCACTGACAGCCTCAAAGTCTCCGGGACTGGTAATTGGAAATCCCGCCTCAATAATATCGACACCCAGATTTTCCAGGGCATGGGCGATCTCCACTTTCTCCGGCAGATTTAACGAGGCTCCCGGCGATTGTTCGCCATCGCGCAGCGTCGTGTCAAATATCAGCACGTGAGGCCTGGTAACGGTACTGATGGGTTCAGACGGATGGTTGGTGCCGGTGTCCATGTAAGAGACTCCTGAAAAAACTTTTCTGAATTATGCCATAAAAAAACCCTGCGAGGGTCACTCGCAGGGTTTTTCAAAATTTTTTATAAAAAAACAACCCTAAGAGCGACCGATATTTTCTTCGCTTAGTGCCAGGGTCGAAAGGTTGCGAGTATTCAAATTCATGGTTAAGAACTTTCAATTTTTTTAATACTGAATTATTTATAGCCCGTACCAGAAAAAAAGTCAACTATTATTGCCGCAGCATCTCATTGCCGCAGCATCTCATTGCCGCAGCATCTCATTGCCGCAGCCATTCCAAAATTTCCGAGGCGTAATAGGTGATAATAAACGCTGCTCCCGCGCGCCGGAAGGCGTGCATCATTTCCAGAACACACTGTTTTTCATCAATCCAGCCTGCCTGCGCAGCGGCCTTAAACATCGCGTATTCACCGCTGACCTGATACACCGCACAGGGCACATCAACGGCCTGCCTGACGGCCGAAAGAATATCCAGATACGCCATGCCGGGCTTTACCATGACCATATCCGCACCCTCGCCGACATCCAGCAGGGCTTCGCGCACGGCTTCACGTGAATCCCGGCGGAAATCCATCTGGTAGCCGCGCCGATCACCAAATTGCGGGGGTGATTCAGCCGCTTCGCGAAACGGCCCGTAAAATCCACTGGCATACTTTACCGCATAACTGAGAATGGACGTTTCGGGAAAGCCGGCGGTATCAAGCGCTGTGCGAATGGCCGTCACCGCATGATCCATCATGCCGGAGGGTGCCACAATATCGGCACCGGCTTTGGCGTGCAGCACCGCCTGCCGCCCAAGCTGCGCGATCGTGGCGTCATTATCCACAGTGACACCGGAAGCATGTAATGCTCTGCTGCGCCGCGCATTGGCGGTGGTATATTTATCTGTTTTGCGCCGGGGTGCTTTTTCCATGGGTTGTGCCAGCGGCCCGCAATGGCCGTGACTGGTGTACTCACAATAGCATAAATCCGTAATGGCCAGCATGTTTATTCCCGCATCGCGGGCCAGTCGCAACGTCGTGCAGACCGCATTGTTGGGATCATGGGCATGGCTGCCGGCCTCATCTTTATCCTCGGCATCCACCACGCCAAACAGCAGGTAGGCCCGGATACCGCGCGCCGCCATATCGGAAAGCTCTTCCAACGCCATATCCGGTGAAAGTTGAAACTGGCCTGGCATACTGAGAATAGGCCGCCGAATGGCCTGCCCGCTTCGCACAAAAATCGGAGCGACAAAATGCGCCGGTGAAAGGGTGATTTGCGCCAGCATGTCCCGAAGAATGCCGCCGCGCCGCAGGCGGCGCATTCGTGTTGTCGTCAATGATTCACTCATAGCGGACCATGATATACAATTTATCCGCTGCGTAAACACCGAAAGTCCCTGCATGTTTCGCGAACAGTCGCGAAGTTTGCCCGTCAGCCCTAAAATGCAGCCATGAAAACTTCGGTCATCCGTATTGGTTTATCTCTATGCTGCGCGTTGGTGGTCATTCTTGCCCGTGGCGGTGTGCCGGCGCAGGCGGTTCCCAAAGCTATGGCCCTTGCGACACGCGCTGTAAAAAGGCCTTCTGTTTCGCAGCTAATCGCATTGCCCCGGCTGCTGGCCGGCGGCAGCAAAGAGCATTTATGGCTGGCAGTTCCAGCGCCCCGTAGCAAGCCCGCGACCGCGCCGCAGTTTGTGGTGTTGTCCCATGCACTTAATGCCCGACACGGCAATGCGGCCCTGTGGCGGCAGATCTCAGCGGGCGGCTTTACGGGTATTCCGCTGTGCGCGGTGGCTGCGGAAAATCCGGACAGTGGTGCCGTGAAGCAGGGTATTTACTTGTTTTTTCAACATGGATACAGCATCTGCTTTGGCCGCAAAGAATCCATCAGCCTGCCCACAGCGCCCGGGGATTTTTCGCCGGTTGCCGCAGCCAGCCAAAACGGCAACGTCTATCTCCTGGCCTATGGCACCGCAACTCCTATAAAAAAAGCTCAGGTTTCACATGTTCAGCAACTCCTTGCCCACGTGCAGGCTCTGGCGGGCGGAGTGACATCCACAACCACACCGGCGGTAAAACCAGCTGCCCCATTACCTGCAAAATCGCTGAACCCTCTGCCCGCCTGGCATTTTTTGCAACTTCATGGCCATCGCTGGTCCATGCTCTCGACACCCGCTTTGCCGGGGACTTTTTCAAATTCCCTGATCGTGGGCCATATCGTACTTATGGCCATCCATCATCAGTTGATTTTATTTCACCTGACCACCCGACACATTCTTTCTGTACAGGCGATGAATATCTATGGTGCCCATCCGGCATGGCAGCCGCTGCCGGCGGTTTCACTGCCGCTTGAAGCGCACGAAATTCTTGGCGCGCAGTTGGGCCGGCAGGGGGTGGTGGCATGGACTTCTTCCGGCGTGGCCGGGCGAACCAATATCAGCGCCCTGCGTGTAGTCGCATCCGCCGGCAGCAAAATTCAATTCGTGCCTTGGACCAAGCCCTTGGTATCAGCGATTGTCGGAAGCAGCTTTTCGGATATTGCCATGGGACGGGATGGCGATTGCTTTGCATTTGTACTCCGCCAGCAGGGGCAAAAGCTCATACAATACACGTTCAACGCTTCCGGCAAGTTGCTGCAAGGCCCGGAGAATATTGTTCCGCTGGCCAAATCCCCACCCGTTCCAGGGGCTTATGAACGCTTAATTTTTGCGGCTCTGATTGTGCTATTGGCATTATCCGTGTGGCGGCGTAAGGAACCCTTCGGTTCGCTTAAAGTCAGCGATGAATTCAAAGTTGCGCGTCTCTACCGCCGGTTCGGTGCCGCCGCTATTGATTTAGCTCTCTCCGCCCTGATCATTATGCTGGTGTTTCATCTCTACACGCGGCAGGACTGGGTGAAAATAGCCGGCGCGTCATTGGACCTGTTGTTTAATCCGCAAAAATTGCTCCAGGCCCCGCAGTTTTTGTGGCTCCTGGCGATTTATGAAATACATGTAACCGCTGCGGAGTTGATTTTTGCCCGGTCCCTGGGAAAGTGGATTCTGGGACTTCGCGTGGTGGATTTAACGGGCCGGCGGCCCGGATTTGTCGCGTTGCTGACGCGCAATTTATTTCGCATTCCTGAGATGATCGCCATAGTTGTGCTGGTGTTCATGTTTGTATCCACCGATCGTCAGCGCATCGGGGATATTCTGGCGCGCACGGTGGTTGTACAGGGACATGACGGTTAGCAGTAGAACGATGAAAGGTCAAAAAATGTCCGAACCTCTGACAATTCAACAATTCCAGAATCATATTCGGGATAAATATTCCGCCCGTGATATTCAACGCGGCTCGGCACCCACGTTCATGTGGCTGATTGAAGAAGTCGGCGAACTGGCCACAGCGTTACAAGGCGACGACCGGGCCAACCAGGAAGAGGAATTTGCCGACGTGGTGGCGTGGCTTTGCACGCTGGCCAATATCCATGGAATTGATTTAAGCAACGCTATTGAGAAAAAATATTTCAAATCCGGCGGCCCCCGGGGCTTCAAATAAGTGCGTGCTGATTCCTGTAGGACATACCGACCTCTTTTTGCTAAAATAGAGCAATAATGGATGAACTTTACCCCATATTTCTCAGGCTCAATGCAAAACCGGTGCTCATCGTCGGCGGCGGGGCGGTGGCTTTGCGAAAAGCGGAGGGACTGCTGGCGGCTGGGGCCTTGGTGACAGTAGTGAGTATGGACTTTCATGCGGGCTTTGCGTCATTGCCTGCGGTTCAACGTATCACGGCAGCCTATGAGCCGGCCCATCTGGTCGGGGCGGAAGCACTGCGCTGGGTTCTGGTATTTGCGGCAACAAATAACCGGCAGGTCAATGCGCGGATTTATTCAGATTCCAACGCGTTGGGGATTCTTTGCTGCCGGTGCGATATGCCGCAGGATGGCGATTTTATTGGCCCAGCGGTAAAACGTTGCGGTCCGGTGACGTTGGCGGTAGGCTCGGCCGGTGCTTCTCCGGGTTTAGCCGGGGAGTTGGCGCGGCAACTGGCTCAATCGATGGACACCGCGATCCTGCGGCAAATACAGTTATCCGCACGCTGGCGGCAGCACGCCATGGAACGGATTCCCGACGGAGAACTCCGCCGTAATCTATTGCGGCGGATATCCAGTAAACTTATGCGGGACACGATTGAGCAAGCCGGGGACGCGGAGGCTGAAAAGCTTTTTCAGCAGTGGCTGACGGAATCCATGAATGCCGCGACTGTTGCCGGTCATGCAACGGAACCGAGGGTTTAGCAGATCATGTCCAATACTGTAGAACCTTACATGCACCTGACGATTTTACAGTTTGCGGCTGCCGCGGGCGCGGCGTTGTCATTTCTCGCAGCCTTCTGGCTGCAATTTCAAATTTCCGGGCGTCGGCGTGCGGTATTGCAGAATTCACCCATCCACCACACCGTGCTGATTTCCCCCAATTGGGCAGTGGGCAACGGCGTATTTCTAACCGTGCTGCTGCTTATCAGCCGCATGGTTGACGCCCATCGTATCACGCTGCCGTTGTCGGATTACTTTGACGCCTTTCTGCTGCTGGGACTGGTGCTGTCGCTGCTGTGGGCCTATTTGCGGTGGACCCGGCATTTGTGGGCCGTGGCCACCTTTCTGCTTCCCATGATTTTTGCCTTGATGGTGCTGGGAATGGTCCTGGGACTTTCAGGTGTCCGGCATTTTGGAGCGCATAACCCATGGGTGGCGGCCCACATTGCCAGTGTGCTGCTGGGCACCGCAAGTTTTGCTGCTGGTTGTGTGGGAGGAATTACGTATCTATTGGCTGACCGGCGGCTCAAAAAGCGTGGCCGGGCGGGATGGGACTTATTTGCATTACCCTCACTGGCTTCAATCGAAAAATTTACCCGCCACGCGATCGTGCTGGGATTTGCGCTATTGACCCTGGCGGCCCTTACCGGCATTTTCCGGGCCGTTCGCGATCCGCAGCTCATGGGCCGGCATTGGTATTTTTCACCTAAAGTTCTACTGACCGCTGTGGTCTGGCTGGTGTATGGGTCGCTGTTGAACATGCGGCTTGTGCCGATCTTGCGTGGCGCGCGTTGCGCCTGGTTAAGTATTGTTGGATTTGCTTTGCTGATGACGGTTTTCGTCCTCATGTTATAAAGGTTTGGTAAGCTCGCGTATGGAACACATTATTCCATCTGAAACATCAGTCCTGATGGTGGGGCTTAACCATCGCACGGCACCGGTGCGCCTGCGGGAAACGCTGGCCTTTTCCGATCAGGCCGCCGAACAGGCAATCTTCGCCTTTAAGCAACGCTTTCCATCTTCTGAAGTGGTGATTATTTCCACGTGCAATCGCGTGGAGCTGTATGCCGCCGCGTCTGGTGCCACACCGCCCACAACCGATGAACTGGTACAATTTCTTGCCGATAACCGGGGTGTAGCTTCCGCTGAAGCCGGCGGCAGCATTTATCGCATGCAGCAGCAAGCCGCGGTGGAACACTTATTTAACGTGGTAAGTTCTCTGGATTCTCTGGTGCTGGGCGAAACGCAAATTCTACGGCAGGTCAAACAGGCGTATCAGCGGGCCGCTGACGTTCAGGCGGTGGGGCCGGTATTTCATACGCTGTTCCAGCGTTCCTTTGCCGCCGCCAAAGATGTGCACGAACAAACCGGTCTGGGAGATGGCCATGTGTCGGTAGCCAGTGTGGCGGTGGACTTGCTGCGTGGGGTTTTTGATCGCTTTGATGATAAAACTGTTTTGCTGATAGGGGCCGGCAAAATGGCGGCTCTGATGTTGCAATATCTGGTGGGCCTGCATCCCGGGCGTATGATTGTCACCAATCGCACCGCTGAGAAAAGCGCTGAAATGGCGGGGCGGTATCGTCTGGAATCCGCTGATTTTTCCCGCCTGCATGATCTATTGACGGCGGCGGATATCGTGCTAACCAGCACCGGATCACCCGAGCCTCTCATCACCGCCGAAGCGCTTAAACCGCTGATGAAAGCGCGGCAATATCGCCCCCTGGTAATTGTGGATATCGCGGTACCCCGGGATGTGGATGCTCATGTTGCACGGCTGGGCAACGTGTATCTTTATAACATTGATGATCTGGAACGCGTCGCTCAAAATAATCAACTGCAGCGGGGGGCCAAGGTTGATTTGAGCCGTGAAATTATCCAACGCCATATCGCAGATTTCATGCATTACCTTGCGGCGCGCAACACCGGTCCGTTGGTCAAGGCGCTGTATCATCACTGTCGGCAAATAAGTGATCAGGAATTGGACGCACTTCTGGCCGCGAATCCGGAATTTTCCGAAGCGCAAAAGCAGGCAGTCCGTAAAATGGCCCATCGGCTTGTGGGGAAAATTCTTCATGTACCGGTGACGGAATTAACCACACAGGAAGTTCATCACCGGCGCATTCACCTGGCCGGTGCCATTCAGGAATTATTCCATTTGCTGCCGCCGGAATCGCCCCGCTCGGAACCGGAAAAAACCCCGGAAAATGAATCCGGTGGTTGATCCAATGCCGCCGGGGCGGACGGGGTTACGGGTTACAGGTTACGGGTTACAGAGGAGTTTGGGAGTTTCCGGAAGCGTCGCCGCTCTCCTAGGGTAAACCTGCCCGCTCCCTGTAACCTGTCCCCCGTTACCCGTAACCTCGGCCCGCCAGCCAACCACCGGGTTATCACCACGGTGCTCTGACGCGACGCTCTTCCGAGAGGCAAAAAATCGTCCCGGCGCGCCGGGATCACACCCCGGCGATTTCTCCGACGGGCTGCTGGAAAAATCTTGGATTCGCCATCGTGTCCGCTTGGTGTATAGTACGTTATTTGTCGCCCGCCGATTGAACGGGGGATCAGCGTAATAGAGGTTCACGGATGGCCGTTGATGTCAATGAGATTCTGGAAGGTTTAACAGCACCGCAACGCGAGGCGGCTTCCCATATCGACGGGCCGCTGCTGGTACTGGCCGGCGCGGGTTCGGGCAAAACCCGCACCATTACCCGCCGAATTGCCTACATGGTTGCCAACGGCATTCCTCCATGGAATATTCTGGCCGTTACCTTCACCAATAAAGCCGCCGGAGAAATGCGGCATCGCACGCTGGACTTGCTGCGTGCCATGCCCCCGCGACTTTCCCGTGGCGTAACCGTGGCGACGTTTCACAGCCTCTGCGCCCGGCTCCTGCGGGAATATGCTCCGGTGATGGGTCTGGCTCCTAATTTCAATATTATGGACACGTCCGATCAGCTTAAACTGGTTAAGCAGGCCATGGAAAAAGCCGGGCTTTCCCCTGATTCCATGAAACCCGACCGGGTGCTTAGCGCCATCAGTGACGCCAAAAGCAAACTTAAATCCGCTGAGGCCTTCAGCAAAACCGCCACCATGTTTAATGATCGCAACATCGCCCGCGCCTACATGGCGTATGAGCAACTGATGAATGAAAACAAAGGCGTCGATTTTGACGATCTGCTTTTTAAAACCGCCGTCATGCTCCGTGATCATTCCGATGTGCGAACCCAATTGCAGGAACGATTTCGCTACATCCTCATTGATGAATATCAGGATACCAACCACGCCCAGTTTGTCATTGCCCACATGCTGGCGATGAGCCACAAAAATATCTGCGTCACCGGCGATCCTGATCAATCCATTTATGGCTGGCGCGGGGCCAATTTGTCCAACATTATGGAATTTGAGCAATTTTTCCCCAACGCCAAAGTTGTGCTGCTGGAGCAGAATTACCGCAGCACCAAAATAATTCTCAAAGCCGCCTCTGCCTTGATTGCCAATAACGTGGCCCGGAAAAACAAAGACCTCTGGACTGAAAATGAAACCGGCCCAAAAATCCTCAATCTAGTCTGCGCCGACGAACATCAGGAAGCGATTGAACTGGTCAAGCGACTGAAAGAATTTCATGATCAGCAGAATATCTCCTGGGAGAAAATGGCGATCATGTACCGCATCAACGCCATGACCCGCGTGCTGGAAGACGCCTTGATGAAATCCGGCGTGCCGTATCAGATCATCCGCGGCACAGAATTCTACGGCCGCAAGGAAGTCAAGGATGTGATTGCCTACCTGCGTCTGATTACCACGCCGGAAGACAATATCAGTCTTGAACGTGTTATTAATGTCCCTCCGCGGTCTATCGGGTCAACCAGCGTGGCTCGCCTGTCCGGCTACGCCAACGAACATGGGCTTATGCTGATGGAAGCCTGCCGCCGGGCGGAAACCATTGAGGGGCTACCCAAACGCGCCGGCGAAGCCTCCCGCCGATTTGCCGGAATGATTGATTCATGGCGGAAAAAATTTGTCCGCGCATCTCCGGGTGCCGCAGAAGCAAATGAACCCGTCAGCGAGGAATTTGCGGCAGAAGAATCCGGCATGTTCGATTTTTCCGCCAATGATGATCCGGGTAACTTCAATGCCCCCGCGCTTGAGCCTGACCCGGGAGATCCCCCGTTTGATCCTCTGTTCGACCCCCGGTTCGATCCGCTCTTAGCCGCCGATGGCACCGCTTCGGATGCACCCGTTTCAGATAGTGAGATGCCCGACGCTGGGATGGATTTTACAGGTGATTCATCGCAGGCCGAGGCTGATGTTTCCTCGGTTATACCGGTAGCGGAAATAATGGAGACCGTCATCGAACAATCCGGCATGAAGCTCATTAAATCCGGTTCCGGTGAAGATGATGAACAGCGCAACGCCAATATCCTTGAATTAGTCAATGTCGCCGCTGAATTTGATCGTCAGAATCCGGGCGGCAGTTTGCAGGATTATCTCACGCAGGTCACGCTGGTTTCGGATACGGATCGTATGAAGGATCAGAACGCTGCCGTCACACTCATGACGTTGCATGCCGCCAAGGGCCTGGAATTTCCGGTGGTCGCCATGGTGGGTATGGAAGATGGGTTAATTCCCCATCAGCGAATGTTCGGCTCAAACGCCGCGGAAATGAATCTGGAAGAGGAACGCCGGCTGGCTTTTGTGGGCATTACGCGTGCGATGAAACATCTGATTTTAACCCGCGCCACCTACCGCACGATGATGGGCCGCAGCGAAGCAAAAAATCCTTCGCGCTTTCTCGATGAAATTCCCGGGGATTGCCTGGAGGTTGTGGACCTTGCAACCCTTCAGCGTCCCGCCGGCTCACCGGGATTTCGCGACGGAGCCAGTTATTACGCACCACGCGGGTATTCCCCCATGGGGCCGGGACGGCCAGCAGCGCGACCGGTGCAGGAATCACCGGCAGTCGGCAATACTCGTTTCCGCCGGGGCACGTTGGTACGCCATGCCAAATTCGGGATTGGGCGGGTAGAAGGCGTTGATGAAGTTGGCGGCGATTACCGCGTCGAAATAAATTTCCAGGCATCGGGCCGCCGCACGTTGATGCTTAGTTACGCCAAGCTTGAAACCGTGGACGGCTGAACCCATGGCATTGCCCGTGCGCTCCGAACGGCCGCCACGCCTGGCACAGACTTATTGCGTACGCACATACTGGTGGAAAGCCTCCGTGAGTTGATAGGTGATGTTTCCGGGCTTTCCATTACCAATCGAACGTTTATCCACGCTGACCACGGGAACAATTTCCGCGCCGGTGCCGGTGAGGAAGCATTCATCCGCCGTGTACAAATCATAGCGCGTTAAATTGTTCTGCCGCGTGGGAATCCCGGCGGTTGCCGCAAGTTCCAGCACCACGCCGCGCGTGACGCCCAGCAGAATTCCGCTTTCCTCCGCAGGCGTTATTAAGTGTCCGTCCCGAACAATAAAAATATTATCTGCCGTACATTCACAAACAAATCCCAGATGATTCAACATGACGGCTTCCGCCACGCCGGCGTCAATGGCTTCCCATTTAGCCAGAATATTATTGAGATAATTCAGACTCTTGATCCGTGGAGATAGCGCCGCCGCCGCGATTCGCGATGTGCTGGCGGTGACGATGGCCATGCCTTGGCGATACGTTTCCTCGCTGTACATGGCAATGCGCCCTGCGATAATAAATACACTTGGCGTGCCGCAGTTGGCGGGGGAAATATCCAGCGATCCGCTCCCGCGTGTTACCACCAGGCGAATATAGGAATCCGCGAGTTTATTGGCTTGGAGCGTCTCATGGATGGCGGTGGCCAACTGGTCCGCCTGATATGGAATATCCAGCCGAATCGCCCGCGCGGAGGCGTAAAGCCGCTTGAGATGGTCCATCAAACGAAACACGCGTCCATTGTATTGCCGCAGCCCCTCAAATATGCCGTCCCCATACAGCACCCCGTGATCAAAAATGCTCACGGTCGCCTGTTCTGGAGCAACCAGTTTGCCATTCATCCAGATAACACTCATTGAATATCTCCTGCGCCGCCGGGATAGCGCGGTATTTAATATCCCGCCCAACAGGCCACCCCAATCAGCCAAATGATACATCCCGCCCCCGTTTCGCGCAAGCAGCCGGCTTCGCAAGCGCATCCTCCCGGCACTGTTGCTCTTTCGCTCTGTCCGGTATAGTACGGGCCAGGACAGGCTCCTGGGCGTTCACGTTTTATATTGACCAAGGCAACAAAGGAGAACCGTATGAAAAATGTGGATATCAAAGTCGAAGGCACTATCATGACTATCAAGGTGGATCTAAGTAAGGAATTTGGGCCGTCCGCTTCCGGCAAGACCATCATCATCGCCTCCACCGAAGGCAATGTAACCGTGCCGGACCGCGACGAAAAAATCGGTCTGAATGTCTACCGGAAAAAGCCGTAACGCGCTAGTGCTCTGTGACAGCAAGATTTCAGCGTGGGGACCCCGTGAAACCAAACCACCCTCTGCCACACGACCTCACTGCGTACCCTGATTTCTGGCTGTGACCGAGCACCACTCTTCCAGGGCAGGGCGGCGTGTTTTTTTTGCCCCCCTCTGCGGCGCGGCTCCTCGGAGTACCATCGTGTTGAGGTAGGCCATCGTCGCCGCTGCTTGTAGAGCACCGGATGGTAATCCGGTGGTTGATCCAGTGCCGCGAACGGACCACCGGGTTATCACCACGGTGCTCTTTAACCACGACGCGCCCGCCGAGGCCAAAAATCACGCCGTCGCAAATCGGGAACCTGTTGCGGGGTAGGCCATCACGCGTTTATTTCATCTTTCCTAACCGGTCATACAGTGCGGCGGCGGTGCGGATGCCGGCGTAGAAGCACTCCACATCCAATTTTTCATTCGGGGCATGCAGGTTATCATCCGGCAGGCCGAAGCCCAATAAAACCGACTCAATGCCCAGCATCTCCTTGAACCATGTAACCACAGGAATTGAGCCGCCTTCGCGCACAAATACCGGCTTTTTTCCCATGCCTTCTTCGCAGGCTTCCACGGCTGCCGCAATGGCTGGAGACGTGCTGGGTGTCAGTGCCGCCGGCGAGGCACTTAAACGTTCCAGTTTTACCCGCACTCCGGCGGGGGTGATCTGATGAATATAGCTTTCAAATGCCTCGGCAATCTTGATTGCATCCTGCTCCGGCACCAGCCGCATGGAAAGTTTTGCCAATGCTGTAGCAGGCAAAACGGTTTTGGCACCGGCCCCCTGATAGCCGCTGGTTAAACCGTTGATGTCCAATGTCGGGCGGCACCAGCGGCGCTCCAGCGTGGTGAATCCGGTTTCCCCATATAATTGATCAACGTCCAGTTCCTCGGCAAATTCGGCTTCGTGAAATGGCAATGATTTCCACATCGCCCGTAACGCTGCGTCCGGCACCTGCACGTGATCATAAAACCCCGGCACCGTCACCCGTCCCTGATTATCATGCAATTGACCGAGAATGGTACTTAAAGCATTGGCGGCATTGGCTACCGCACCGCCATAAACGCCGGAGTGCAAATCCGTATTGGCACCTGTTACGGTCATCTGGTAATAGACCAGTCCGCGCAAGCCCGTGGTAATGGCCGGCACACCGCGCGCAAACTGCGCTGAATCGCTGATGATCAATGTGGACGCGGATGCCAGGCGGTCGGCATTCTCCGCAATGACTGCCCGTAAATTGGGCGAACCAATTTCCTCCTCACCCTCCAGCAGCACCGTCAGCCGCACTGGCAATTCATAAGCAATCTGTTTCCAGGCAGCCAGGGCCGCCAGATGACAAAATACCTGTCCTTTGTCATCGCTGGCACCACGGGCAAAGATCTTGCCATCTCGTATCGTGGCCGTGAAGGGTGGAGAGTTCCAAAGTTCCAGCGGTTCGGCGGGCTGAACATCATAATGTCCGTAAAACAAAATGTGCGGTGCATCGGGGCGACACAGGCCTTCGGGCGTGGTGGCCAGCACACACGGGTGGCCGGCGGTTTTTACCAGCGTGGCGTGCAACCCCGCGCCCCGCAGATAAAAGGCTGCCCATTCCGCCGCCGCCTGAATGTCCCCTTTATGCTCCGGCTTGGCCGAAACGCTCGGAATCGCCAGAAACTCTTTGAGATCATGCATCCACAGCGACCGGTTCTTTTCAATCCATACAAGTACGCTGTCAAGCATTTTGCAACTCCGGCGTCAGGCGAACAGGAACTCCCCGTTTTGCCAGATACTCCTTAACTTGCGGCACTGACCAGGTGCGGAAATGAAAAATCGATGCTGCCAGAGCCGCGTCCGCCTTCCCCGCTGTGAGCACCTGGAATAAATGGTCCGGCTTACCGGCACCGCCACTGGCCACCACCGGAATATGCACCGCCTCACTGACGGCACGGGTCATGGCAATGTCATACCCTTCCAGGGTGCCATCCGAATTCATGACATTAAGTACAATTTCTCCCGCCCCGCGTGCTTCGGCCTCTTTGGCCCATGCCAGAACTTCACGCCCGGTACCCACGCGTCCGCCATTAACAAATACTTCCCAGAATTCGCTGCCGTCCGGTTTTTTTACCCTATTGGCATCCAGTCCCAGCACGGTAGCACAGCGCCCGAATTTTCGGGCAATGCGGGAAATCAGCTCCGGATCTTTCACCGCCGCGGAATTAAGGCTGACTTTCTCCGCTCCGGCCTGAATCAAGCCCGTGGCATCGTCCAACGTGCGAATGCCGCCACCGACGGTAATCGGCATAAACACGCTATCGGCCACGCGCCGCACCACATCGACCATAATCTGTCGGCCTTCGTGGCTGGCGGTAATATCGTAAAACACCAGCTCATCAGCCCCGCACTGGTCATAAAAAAGAGCCTGTTCCACCGGATCGCCCGCATCTACATGATCAAAAAATCTGACCCCTTTGACCACCCGGCCGGCATCCACATCAAGACACGGAATAATACGCTTCGTCAACATGCCACGATTATAGGGAAATCCGGAGTTTTAATATAGGCGACTGGGCTGAACCGCGGATTACGCGGATAACGCGGGCACCAGTAAGGCTGGTATGGGATCGTTGCGCTATTGGCGGCGGTGAGAAATAGTTCTGAATTCCATGACGGCTTTCAAACATCACCATGGGTGATGCGTATGGAGGCCTCGGAGCACGAAAGTCCGGTGTTTATTCGCGTAATCGGCGGGATCCGCAGTCTTTTAATTTACTCATTATTCATTATTCATTGAGCGCAGCGTCGCCGCAGCAGCATCAAGCCCATGGCGAAGGTGCCGCTCAGGACCATCGTTGATGTTGCCGGCAGGGCAACTGCGGATGCTGTGGAGGGGATTGTCAGGGTAATTTGATTGAGTAATATCTCGCCGGCTCCGGCCCGGATGGTAAGAAAATGTTTCTTGGCCGTGAAATTTGTCAGGGAAAACGTGGTCGTTGTCGTACCGCCCGCTGTGGGCGCTTTGATGGTTGTGAACAACGTGCCAAGAGTGCCTGCCGTTGCGGTATCGGCCAGGGCGGCATTGTCCGATCCGGAGGTGCCGGCGATTGAAATTGTAGCGGTGTCCGGTGAACCGGCTTGCGTCGCCAAATTGATTAGAGCGCTTAAATCAAGTTGTATAAAACCGAGATAGTTTGTCGTTGTCCCTTTTTGCGTAACAGCATACTTAAAGATTTCGTTATTCTTCGGGCCGGCGTTGCCCAAGGGATAC
>JAKBCC010000046.1 GCA_021808105.1 Planctomycetota bacterium | reverse complement strand
CTGCTCGATGTCGTCGCCCTGACCGCCGATCGGCCCGACAAGGGCTTGTTGCGCGGCCAGGTGGGAACGGTCGTTGAAGTTCTGGCCCCCGGTGTATTTGAAGTCGAATTCTCCGACGATCAGGGCAGAACCTACGCACAACTGGCTGTCCCGGAAGGTCAACTGCTGACACTTCATTATCAGTCCCTGCAGGTGGCATGAACAGGGCTATTTGGAGTTCCCATTCACATGGGTTAGGAGCGGGGAGCAACGGTAAAATAAAGGTGGCCGTGAATCACTCACGGCCACAGGAAATAACGGAGAGAGTGGGATTCTCGATCCGTTGCGATTCCCTCTGTGGCGGAGTTAATACTACCGCGAAAACATTGTGTTTTGCAAGCGATCGGATTTTTGTTTTCTTGTGATATTGCAGGCTGTCGCAATACCAAACGCCACAAAAACGCCACAAAGTGTGGCGGGAGCATCTCATGATTTCAACGATGTTCATTTCCCTACGGTCTGCCAATTCGCGAGGCGGCCACACGTCGCCACTTGCCCCCAGGCTCCGGTCCCGATGTATCGGGACTTCCACCGCCGCTGGGATAGCTCCCGGCGACGACCTTTATCCCGATTGCCATCGGGAGACTTTTCCCGATACATCGGGACTGGAACACTTCGCCTTTAGACGGCGCACCTGGGCCTTCCCCGGAGTCACTTTTTTTCGCGCGGACTTGGTGACAGCGATTTCGACAGGCCGGAAAGGTTTACCGCCATGGCCGCAAGTTGTGCTGGTGTACGCTGACCCGTTTTCCAACTTTGGTGGCCTACGCACCACAGCCGCCCGCTTTTCGTGAAACAAAGATAGTACTCAAACCAGGGACCACCAAACGCCCTGGACTTTTTACGACAGGATACAGCGTAAACGTCCTTCCCGCCGGTTCGCGTAAAGATTGCGGCGACCTGGGTCGATCCGTGAAAAAAATAAGAAAAGGAGGCTTGTGCAAACAGCCTCACTGCTTGGCGAACGGCCTTTCGGGCGTGCCGCACTGGCGGCGGGGTTACACCCGTGATCTGCAGCAGGAAGCTCTCTTCAGGCGAGAGGCGCTTTAGAATTTTTTCCGCAGTGGCGAGGGCTTGCCCCACTTGCGCACGGGGTAGCCCAAAGGCAAGCATCGCCTTGGAAACAACCACACCAGCGCCAAAGCGAGCGGAGGGAAATGGCCAGAAGGATTCGCAGATCACTATCTTGTCGGGCGGCCAGAGGGATTTTTGTTTTGGCCATTCGCACTGTAGCGATGCGGTCACGCTGGAATAATCTGCATCAATCTGAAACGCTCGCAGGGCGTGGGCCTTGGGCACGCCTGATGTCGAAAGCACAAGCGACCGAGTGGGACCGGGGATCCAACCCGTCACACGGGCCATTCCATTGGACCACGCCCCCAAATAAATTGCGAAGGATCCTGCAGGTGGCGAGCCAGGGGGCGGAAACCCGGGAATTGGGGGCAGCATTGGCCCAGTGTGTGCGGGCCTCTCCCAGCGGAGCCGATGGAGGTATCCCGGAGGTCCAATCGGGATCAGCTTGGTCTGGCTCTTTCCAGCGCCGTTAGAGGACGTAAAATGCCAGACTCCCCCCACCGCCCGGCCCCCGCGTGCCACAGGGTAGAGTCGCAAGAAGTCAATCCGTCCTGGCACCCCTAGCCGCTTGCCAAGGAAGTCAATTCTAGTCTTGGGGCGAAAGCGGAAAAACGCGGCTCGCACCGCCCTGATTGGAACTCCGACGGGGCCGCGGCACAGAGGCCAATGGGGCGACGATGCCTTGGGGATGTGTTTAACCGCAGTAAACTTTTCCCACGCCCCTGCGGGTCTAAGATCCCCGTCGCCTGAGCATGGAAGAACGGAAGGGACAATGGCGATCAGCAACGCGACGGAAAACACCTGCACGGACGAAATCATCCGGCCGGCACCGCAGAAAGTTACGGACGCAAACATCTTTGCCAAACGGTCAAGCATTCACTCCTCCTTGAGCGTTGTGGTAAGCTCATGGAGTGCATTCCAGATTGACTCCACGGCGTGTTTTTTGCTCCCTGCTATCGACCCAGGAAGATAAAGGTTATTGGGATCGTCAGATGACCGGTTGGCGCTCATGGGAATTATGCGCAGGTCATTGGTAGCGGCGGAAAGAAACTTGAGGTTTTGATAATTCGTCCCGCAGCAATACGAGTATGTGTAGGTACGTGTGTACGTTGCGTAGAGGTCCCAGATGTACAAAACACTATTGAGGGTGATATTATCGGTCCACAGACTTACAAGCTTTGTTTCTGGGACCAAGTTGGCAACCCCCTTCACCGCAGCCTTCGCGATCTCGCCAAGCAGCCCGTGTCCGGAGGTCGAGTGGGATCCGGTGCTGGTGATCGTACCGAGGAACGCCCGATAGGAATTCGTTCGCGCTGCGCAGCACCCGGCGGTGCCAGCCGGACAGGAAGGAAGCTTAACCAGTTGGCCGTATGTTATCTTGGGGTGGCCCATCTGAATCCCCTCGTGGGTCACGTACGACTCAATTAGTCCCGACGGATCCATCGCCGCCACCGGCCGCCCCCCGACATACTCATACAAATTAATCCCGCCGGCGTAGCCGATGGGGTCGCGTTGCAGCCAGCGGCCGAGGGTGGGGGCGTAGGTGCGATTGCGAACATAATAAAGTCGAGATTCAGGATCAAATCTATATCCGCAGAAGATGATCTCGTTGACACCGTAGTCCGATTGCAGGTCATCACTGGTAAACCAGACGCCATCGGCACCAGGCCCGGTAAAGACCAACGTATTTCCATACGCATCCGTGTCGTACGCTTCCACGATGCCGCCGGTGGAATTGGTCAACGCCACGGCACGGTAGAGCAGGTCTTGGAGCAGGTAATATGCACCCGCCGGTAGATTTTGTGGCCCAAATACGGTAAGTGTATTTAATTGGATACACTCATCAATATAGGTTCCCCAGATATACTGCCTTATCGGTGTGTCGGTGCCGCCTGTTCCGCCGAGCGGGTTTCTTTCTTCCGCGACCTGCCAGCCCTGCCAGATGTAATCCGTCGTGCCATTAAGGAGGCCGCTTGCGGAAACGGTCTTGCGAATTCGCCGATTGAACGCATCGTACACGTAACTGCCGAGGACGGATCCTGTGGAGCTGTTATTAACTTGGATTAGCCGGTTGAAAACGTCAAAGGAATATTCATTGCCATAACCGTCGTTGACGAGGTTACCGTTACTGGCTCCCATCTGGCCATCGTACTTAAACCCGTAGGCCTGGTTGAGTTTGTTGTAACTGCCTACCACGGTCCCGGGAGGCTCGCCGTAGGGCACTATGAAGTTGGACCGCCAGTTGCCCAACCCGTCAAGTTTCCAAGTCTCTCGATTGAACGCACCATAGAGAATTATCATCGCGCTGACACTTCCGCCGCCGTTTCCCTCGTACCCTCCCGTGCTGCTTAGTGTGCCTCTCTGGTATTGCAGTAACCGATCAACACTGTCAAAGCCGGGGACTGGTGAAGCGATATTGCCGGTGTTATCCACGGGCTGGTATAGAAAACTCCGGTTCTCTGCGTGCAAGGCACGCTCGTAGTACTTATTGCCCACTGGATCAAAAGCGGTGGTATTGCCTACCACTGGTGTGGTGTTGTTGTAGGCAAAGGTGCTGGAGTTGATGCCGCCGGCAAGATACCGTTTGGCGATCATTCTTCCGCCGCCGTCATAACCTAACCGGTCACTGGAGGGTGTGCCCCAGGCGGGATTGGGAACGCTGTTGTACTGCACCGCACTGTGCGTTCTGGCGTTGTTGAGCATGGTTTGAATGATGCCGTTGCCCAGGGCTACTTCCGCGATTCTCTGTGGTCCGAAGTATTGCCAGGATGCAATCACAGCACTTGTTGCCGCCTCAACAATCAGTTGGCGACGATAGAGGTTGTCGAAGCTATTGTTAATCTGTCTGCTGTTGGGGAAGGTAAACTGGCTTACTGCCAGGGAGGTAAAGGCATCATTGGTGACATAGCGTGTATTGCCGCCATAAGCTTGCTCTTCTTCGATGGTTCGACCGATGGAATCAAACACTATTGTTACATCGGCATTGTTGCCATTGGCGGTATCACGGGCAAAGGTGGTCTGGCTTAAGCCGTTATATTGGAAGCTCTGGGCAGTGGTGCCGCCAATGCCTGATGCGGGGGCAATCGTAACGTTCGTCTTCCGATTCATAGGATCCCAAGTGTTAGTAAACTTCGATCCATTGCAATCGGTGAATTGTACCACATCGCTGGCTAAGTCGTAAACAAAACTTTCGGTTGAACCATCGTGATACGTCATGGATGTTTTACGATCATGGGAATCAAAGGCCCATCTTGTCACGCCGCCACGGTCATCGACCATGGCAATCTGGTTGGAATTGCCATCATATTCCAAGCTGGTCTGGATGCTGCCGGCGATCTGGCCCTGGCCGGAGGTATTAAAGGTGGTGCTTTGGCCATTGCCATTGCTGACTGGCGGATTATTGCCCAAACCGTTCTGGCGTAAATGCTGGCGGGTTTCCAGCGTTCTGCTGGCTCCATCCCAGAGTGTGACGGTGGTATTGCCCTTGGGGTCAATATTTAATGTTACATTGCTTCGGCTGTCATAGCCGGTAAGGGTAATTCTGGAGAGATTTACACCCTTGGCTTGGGATATTGAGCCATCCGAACCATTCTGGGACAAAACTACCTGGCGGTTCATGCAATCCCACGCCATCAGAGTGGTAAATACTTCCGCTGTTTGCGCGGGCTGCGTGATGGTGGATAGTTCGGTGCGCGTGATGCTTACCGGATTGCCATTGTTATCAAAGGCTGTAGCGGTGGTATTGCCCAGAGTATCGGTAGTCAAAATAGGTCGATTGGCCCCCGTCATAAGCGGTGGTGCTGGCAGCGGCGTTGTCGAATCTCTGGAGGGCGTTATTTTGGGCACGGCGAGCAAAGCGACGCGCTCTGCCGACAGGCCCGGCGCCGCAGGATTTTCCCATGGCTTGCTGCTCCAGAATTAAGGGCATTTACCTGATCCTCGGTGCGTGCAAGATTCCAGAAATGCTAATCGCTAAGGATGCCAATTGCGATGAGGTAGCACGGGCGGCCACGGGATGAAAACCACCGCAAGCGGCCAACACCCCACCATTGCCGAAAAAAAAGTAGTCCATCCAGCCCTCCTGCGCTCCGCGCACGAATGAGGCAGATTGCAGGTGCAGGACGTACAAGGTACCGCCTCCGATCGACACGCGTAGGACGCGTACGCATCTCGGTGGAAAGGCATAATTTCCGTAGAATGCGGAAAGCGCAAAGAGTTGTAGCAAGCGTTGCCGGGCCGCGCTAAGTTTCAACCGCCGCGGAGCAACCCCGGTTAATTGCAGATTGATAAAGGCCTCCGGGGAGAGAAGTTTGGCTTCACGCTCCACCTGTATCACGGCCCGTGCCGTGCGCCGGTGCCCCCACGCCGCACGCGAGAGCGTGGCTGTAAAACGCTTTTCAGTTCCCTGGCGGTTCAGTTGGTAGCGCCAAAGCATCAGCGCCGCCCCGACGGGATGCCAATGAGATGTCACGCCAACACATGTATCTGCGCTCCACGGATTCGCATAGCTGCCACTGGCGTCGACCTCGGTCAGGCGAGGTCGAAAGCCCGGCGAATTATGGCGGATTCCCAGGGCCAGCCAAGTCGTGCCTTCCCTCGGCACATGGGCACCTATATCAGCGCCCGGGCCAAGGAACCAGAAATTAATGCTCATGTCGAAGGGAGTAAAAATTCTGTACCTGCCCTCAAGCCGTGGCGAGGCCGCTATTGGAAAAACCACCTTTCCTCCTACTGCGGCCCCGTTGCCCCATTCCAGTTGCCACGCACCGGCGGGACGGCCACTTCCCTCGGAGAAGGCAGACGCCCTTATGCCGTCGGGCTGCGAGGGCCAAGCAACGGAAATATTGAGGATCCTCAGCCTGAAGCCGGCGGAGTTATTTTGGACTATTCGGGAAAGTCGGGCGGCCGTGATTTCCGTGATTTTTCCGGGCAGGAGACGGAATCGCGGCTCCTTATCGGCAAGGTGGTTGACCGCATTGAAGCTGCTCCATAGGCCTGGCTGCCGTGTGGCCAAATGCCATATCAGCAGAAGCGACGCGATCGCCACCGATATCAGCATCGCCGCCCAAACAACCCACACTGAAAAATGCGGCCGGTGAGAACGCAAGCCTGTCGATTTCCGCTCCATCATTTTTCCTCAGAGAGCGTATCGATGAATCCCTTCATTGCTTCGAGGATTGTTTCAGCGGCTCGCTTCCTCGCGTTGACACCGGACTGCGGATATGCCACATTGTTCACGTCCGCAGCGCTCAAATTTGCGGCCACCAGCGAGAGCACCCCGTTCTTGAGCGTCGTTGATTCGTATTCTATGTTCTTGTAGTCAGTGCAGCAGGTATACGTGAAGACCATCGTCTTCTCAAAGGTCCCGTAAGCGTCCCAAATAAAGGTCGCACTGCTTGCCGTCAGGTCGCTGGTCCATAAGCTCACCAGCCGCGTGACCGGGGCGAGGTTGGCCACACCCCTGACGGCGGCATTCACCAGCTCCTCCCCAAGGCCGGAGAATGTTCTGCTTCCACCGTTGTAAATTGTTCCGAGAAATTCCTTATAATAGTAATTTCGGTAGAATCGACATTTGCCATCCGGCCCTCTACCCATATTCACCGGCGCACCACGGCCAACGATCTCGGGCACGTCGAGCGGAATTCCCCCGTGCCACAGGTATGACTCAACTAATCCGGTCCCATCCGCCGAGACCACTGCTCTTCCCCCGACATACTCATACAAATTCACGCCGCCAGCGTAGCCGATCGGATCGCGCTGCAACCACCGGCCAAGGGTCGGGCTGAGGGTGCGGTTGCGGACGTAATACAGTTCCGTTTCCGGATCGTTTAGACCCGTCCCGATATCCGTTGAAACACGTTTGTTATCGGGATAGCCGCAATAAATAATTTCATTGGCACCGGCGCTAAGCTCAAATATCAATGAGCAATGATCAGTGAACAAGTCATCGGGACTTCCAAATTTTCGATCCGTGGTCCGCGGGCCATGAAGATTGCAAACGTCCGCAGTTTCCCCATCCCGCTGTAGCCCGTAACCCGTCCCCTGTAACCTCGAGGGCGTGCCGTTGTGGTGGAATTGTTCGTCCGTTGCAACCAAGCGTGCATTCCCTTCTACGTTATCCGAGGTGGATTATACGCCCGGCCATGTTGGTGGCAAATAAGTGCCAGGGCAGAAGGTGCCGAAATTGTTACACTTATTGCCATGCTTCCATATCATCCAGCCGTTGGACAACCGGCAGATCATCCCCTGTCATAAATATTAGCACCTTCTCAATTCGCTGGGCCTTCACACCCGTCCCGCTGTAACCTGTAACCTGTCCGCTGCAACCTCGTGGACGTATCGCTGTGGTGAAATTTTTCGTTCAATGCGACCATGTGTTCTTCCAACCACTTTGATCATTGATCATCGTTCCGTGGCCATTGTAATCGGTTCCTTCACGGCCCGCCCGGCCGACGCGCTAAATGCGATCATTGTTTCAATTTTTTCGGGAGGTGCATCACCCACGCCTGCAGGAACCTCCCGCGTCGATTGAACACCAAATAAACGGTCGCCCGCTTCCCGATCAGGTAACGCCCCCGCCAGGCACCCCTGTACCCAAAGAAGGAGTATCGGAAGCGGATGGCCGTTGCCAGGGGATTGCCGGGCGGGCGGCCCGGGCCTTCCAGTCGAATGGTTGCTTCGACGTCTCCTCCCGGCGTGATAATTGAGGGGGAAATGAGGGGGTATAAGTCGAGCTCGGCAGTGCATACACCCTTTACCACAACGGCCTCGGGCGGTAGGGCCGCCCTCCCCCTTGCGAATGTCGCGTAGCTGATGCCATGGTACATGGGAAACGGCCTCATCTTTAGGTATCTCGCGGGTGCTACGAAGTACATCTGCCCATCATCCAGTACCGTAATAACCACCGCCTTCGAACGGTGGCTTATTCGCCCAGGAGGCACATGTGCGTTTTCCCGCCCCCCTCGGGAGCATGAGGGGAGTATCAGGCACAGGCAAAGTAGCAGATTTATCCAAATCATCTTCACACGCTCACCTCTTGCACTGCGCCTACCCACCGCTTGAACCGGGGGCCTTGGCGGGAGCCGGTGCCGGTAGAACCGGAACGATTGTCACGCTTCCCGATGGATTCTCCACTGTGTAGCCGTTGAACTCTTTATCTCCTTCTTGCTTGAGCTGATCGACCAAGTCCTGCGGATTTTCGAACCCAGAATGGTACCATGGGTTTGGGTCTATGCCGCCCGCGCCGAGCACTTTCAATGCGTTTTCCGCGCAGTTATTGGTGGTGATATTGAACGCTCCCGGATGTGCTTCAAGGTTTTTTAATTCCCCGCGCATCCTTTTAAGCTGTTCGGGCGTAACTGGAACCTTGACGACCGTGCCTAGGTAGCCCCCGGCACCAGGCGCGTCAACATACGTCGGCCTCGATCCTTGAAAATCCTTATAGCTGTCGTTCCAAAATCCCGGAACCCCCAGGCCATGGGCTTGGGCCCACCCGGCACCGGGCGGAATAGTTCCGTAATAACCGACAACTCCGACACCTGGGATCACCATGTCAATGTGTCCACCCGCAAAGCCGGTATTCTCGCCACCGCTACGGTCCACCACATAGATGCTCATCGTCGCGGCTCCCCCAGCCGGGATTGGCAGCGACGCGTTCGCTATCGTCTCATCGTAAATTGCGCTCAGCCCCCACGGATCCACATTCCCAACTGGATTAGATTCCACAAACTGATAGCTGTTGGCACCGTTGATGTAGCCAGCGGGGTCTTGGTTGATCCAGCGGCCAAGGGATGGCGAATAGTTGCGGTTTCTTGCGTAGTACAAGCCGGTGACGGGGTCGATGGTCATGCCCTGGTAGAGATTGTTTACCGCCGGGTTGGTCCCCGCAGGCGGCGTGGACCAATCCGCATTCAAGACGGTGATTGTGCCATAGGGCGAATAAACGTATCGCTGTGTAACTCCCCATGTGCCGGTGGTGCTGTTGTAACCCACAATGGCCGTGGTATCCCAATTGGCGTCCTGCAGGAAATAGATGCGCGAATTCGGCTGGATTGCACCACCGGAATACGTGTCTTGCAGGATTGCCGCGTTGATGTACGCGGCGGACCAGACCGTTTGCGATGTAACATTTGAGGAGGCCGTACCGTTGGTTCTGGTCTCAATGGCCTGCCACTGCGAATCGTAATAGATGTAGTTAATCTCACCGGCAGGAATGCCGGTGCCACCTTGCGGGTAGGTTTCGGTGATTCTGTACCCCATCGCGTTATAGGTGTATTGAGCTATGACCTGGCCGGAGGAGTTCTTGACCGCTACGAGCCTGTTCCATGCGTCGTAGACCAGAGTGCTTACGCTCCCAGCAGGCTGGGTGGTTAACCCCATGGAAACTGTGTTTCCACTGGCATCATACGTCGGCGTAGCCGACGTACCGCTGATGGACGTGATCTGATTCTGTGCATTGGCAGTCTGGGTTTGGGTTGTACCATTGCTGGTGTAGCTGCTCCAGTTACCTTGGCTGTCGAGTGTCCAGCTTTGGTTGGCTACACCACCGAGCGTACTTGCGTTAAGGCGGTTGAGTAGGTCATAAGTGAAGGTTTGCGAGTACGCCGCATCCAGCAGATCGTTTTCGGCGCTAACATTGGAATTGTTGTCGTAAGTGTAGGTGAAGTTATCCACAGATTGGCCGGCGCTGGTATTCACCCAGTTCTGATCGGCGATTCTGCCGAATTGATCTAGGCCCACGTATTGATCTCCGCCGGAGCCGATGCTGCCGCTGGAGCCGAGGTATGTCAGATTGATATTTGTCTGCGGATGATTGCGGGCGATGACCGTTGACAGGCCAAGATACGAATATTGCTCCAAGACCTGGCCAGCTTCGCCCGAATTGGCACCGTCGCTGATGGAATCCAATCGACCAATGGCATTATCCAAGGTGCCATTCAGATTGGCACCTGAATAGTTGTAATCAATTGTTCTGCCGTTGGGGTAGACCATGCTTGCCAACCTCGAACCGTTCGACGGACTGGTGAAAGTATACTGCACATACGGCGTCGTGGAAACATCCACCGCGCCGAGGCGTTTTCCCGTTGACTGGGCGACAGCCGCTCTTCTGTCGCGGCCAAATGCGCTCTACTGTTCAATTTTCTCCAGCTCGCCTGTTCTATTGGGCGGCAGCCCAATCAGCTCTACTGCTCAACTTTCTAGTGATCGCCTGCTCTCCGCGGAGCCGTACCCGTATCATAAATATTAGCGCCCTCACAATTAGCTCGGCCGCTTCCGGGCACGCCCAGGAAATGAAAATGGCCGGAAATCGTATGTCTGCGACATCCGGCCGCGGAAGAAACGGAGAGAGTGGGATTCGAACCCACGGTGAGGTTGCCCCCACACACGACTTCCAATCGTGCTCCTTAAGCCACTCGGACATCTCTCCATGGCCTCGCCGAAGCGAAGATTATTAAGAGTATACTTTAACATACATTCCGTCAAATTCGCGAATCGAACCGCGACGCTTCCGCGTCGGGACGGGCCGGGGGTGGATTGGATACGACCCTTGCCGCATTACGGTGCGGGCTTTTTCCGTGACCGCATCCCGAATCCAACCGCGACGCTTCCGCGTCGGGCTATGGACGTTGGCGCGGGGTTACCGCATTGCGTTGTTGACGGCCTGGGCGATGGCGTGCTGGCGTTCAATGGCTAATTGCATCAATCGGGCCTGACTGCAGCGTTCCGGCTCATCGGGTGCGGGGTGCCGCTGTTTCCAGGTACCGTCCCCGGCCAAGTCCCATGCGTGCCGATTGTCGGCCAGCATGATATCCAGAATCTCCCGCAGGCGCTGGAAAAGCATTTGATTCTCAACGGGTGTGGCGGCTTCCACGCGGTGGCTTAAATTGCGACTCATCCAATCCGCAGAACCCATGTATATTTCACTTTGCCCATCGTTGTGAAACCAGAACAGCCGGGAATGTTCCAGAAATCTGCCCACAATGCTGATCACCCGGATATTGTCACTTAAGCCCGGCACACCCGGCCGCAGGCAGCAGAACCCGCGCACGATCAAATCAATTTGCACGCCCGCCTGTGCCGCACGATAAAGCGTCTCGATAATTTCCATGTCTTCCAGGGCGTTCATTTTCGCGATGATCCGCGCCGGCCGCCCCGCCTGGGCATGGGCGGTTTCACGCTGAATCATTTCCTGGAATCTGGTGCGCATGGTCACCGGTGCCACGAGCAATTTATGATAACTGCTTTTCAGAGACCGGCCCGTCAAAAATGAAAAGAGGTTCACAACATCATCGCACAAATCTTCCCGGCACGTGAAAAGCCCTAAATCGGTATACACTTCAGCAGTCCGCGAATTATAATTTCCGGTGGAAATATGGGCGTAGGACCTTACGGCGTTATCCTCCCGCCGCACCACCAGGGCAATTTTGGTATGGGTTTTCAGCCCCAGAATACCGTACACCACATGCGCTCCGGCACGCTCCAAAGCCTGCGCCCATTGGATGTTACTTTCTTCATCAAACCGGGCCTTGAGTTCCACCAGCACCGCCACCTGCTTGCCCATTTCCGCCGCCCGGGCCAATGCCGGAACAAACGGCGAATCACCACTGGTGCGATACAGCGTCATTTTAATCGCCAGCACCTGCGGGTCATTGACAGCGGTAAGAATAAAGCGTTCCACAGAACTGTTAAAACTTTCATAGGGGTGATGCACCAGAACATCGCTTTGCCGGATGATGGCAAAAATACTGGCCTCGGCATCCGCCAGAGCCGGCGCACAAACCGGTGCCCACGTCGGCATGCGCAGGTCGGGAATGTCCAGCGTGGCCAGACTCATCATATCGGCCAAACCCAGCGGCTCCGGTCCTTCTTCCAGATCTTCACTGCGCACTTCCAGGCCGTCGGTTAAATAATGCCGCATTTCTTCGGACATGCCGGAGGAAATCTGCACGCGCACGGTTTCCGCAAACCGTCTGGCTCGTAATTCCTCCTGCACTTCCTCCAGCAGATCTTCAGAATCTTCAATATCTTCGGCGGCTTCCACCTCCGCACTGCGGGTAACGCGGAAAAGTTGTGATTCCAGGACGTGCATTCCTGGAAAGAGCATTTCAAGCTGACCTTGAATAAGGCTTTCCAACGGCACAAAAATCAGGCCCGTCGGGGCTTCCAGTTTAAACCAACGGGGAAATAGCCGCGGCACTTTTACCCGCGCAAAAAGCGCCTCGGGAAGCGCGGGCTGCCGCAATAATACACCAATGGAAATACTTAGATTGCTGATAAATGGGAAGGGATGACCGGGATCCACCGCCAAAGGCGTCAATACGGGGAAAATATAACGCGTAAAATATTCCGCCGCGTGCGCCTGCTGGCCCTCCGTAAGTTCTTCATAGCGCCGCAGTGTGATACCGGCGTTAGCCAGCAAAGGTCTAAGTTCTCCGCGCCAGATCGTGTGCTGAATCGCCGCCATATTCGCCAGACGCTGGCGCACCAATTCAAGCTGGCGGCGGTGGGTCAGGCCGTCCGGACCAATTTCATTAGGTTTGCTGACGATCCAGCGCTTTAACAGGCTGATGCGCTTCATGAAGAATTCGTCGGTGTTGCCGGCAAAAATCGCCAGAAATTTTAAGCGCTCCAACAATGGATTCCGCGTGTCCGCGGCTTCATGCAGCACGCGGGCATTAAAATCCAGCCAGCTTAAATCACGGTTGAAAAATCGAGTCTCCGGCTGCTCACCGGGCAGGGGCCGCAGATCGGCGGTGGCGTTTTCAGTGATGGTTGTCATGCAGGCATCCGCAACTTTCTTTGTATCCAGCTATTTTTACCACTATGAGCCTACCACTGCGGGGTCGGTTTTGCCAAATCCGAATATTAAGAAGGCAATTGGACAGGCTGTTTCAGGCCCGGATCGGCGGTGAGCTGTCCATGAATGGAATCCAACTGGCTGCTGAATAATTCCGGTTTAGCCAGTTGGTCATACGCCGCCTTGGCACCAGCGCCGATTTTGGCCGCCAAAGCCGGGGCTTCAATCAGGGCATTAAGCCGGGCGGCCAATTCGCGCGGACTATCCGGGGGTGCTAATAGGGCACTGGTTCCGTTTTCCAGCAGTTCACAGATTTGATCGGTCTTGGCGCTGATAATCGGCTTGCCCAGGGCCATGGCGGCTAACAGGCTGCTGACACCCGCCGACCGCTTGGGCGCAAAAAGGAAATAATCTGCCACGCCCGCCAATTGACCCCACGTGTAGCGGGCGGGGGCAATGGTGATCAATTGCGGGTCCTTAAGGGTTCTCGCAAAGGACTGGTAGCCCGCATAAGGGTTCACGGCCTCTTTCCGCGGCACATCATCATTGCGGATTAATGCCCAGAGATCAGCGTTCATTTCCCCCACAATCCCCACCGCCCAGATACCCAGATCATGGCGGATGGATTCTTCCGACCAGCCGCCAAGAAACACGACCGGTCCTTCCCGCGATTGCATTCCCAGAGATCGCCGCAAGTTGGCGGGCAAGGCTTTGGCCTCGGGAGCCAGCCAGCCTGCGGGACTCACCCGCGCCACATTGTTACGCGGAATTCCACCGGCGTGCAGTGCGGTGTGCACACATCGCCAGGGAGTAATAAGCAACCAGACCGCCCGCGCCATATTCCGCTGCAAGTGCCGCATTTGCGCTGCCGTGGGAGGGGTTTGGATAAATGCGATTCGCCCGCCCGAAAATTCCCGCAGGCGACTGGCGGCCGCCAGACTCCAATACCCCCACGCATGGATATGCGTTGGATTGTTTTTTTTCACCCATTGGGTCAGGAACCGCCCCATTGTGGGATCCCACCGCGCCAGCGTGCGATTCCACGTGATGTTCTTTTTGGGAATCCCGGCATCCATGGCCGCCTGCAGCCAGCCATTATGACCAAAGATCAAAACATGATGCTTTCCCGGCACACAATTTACCGCCAGGGCAATGGTATCTAACACATCCATGCCGCTGGTAGGATCAACCAGGTGTACAATATTGTTCAAGGACCGATACTCCATGTTGCGCCACCGCAAGGCGATAACTCATAAGCCTCTGGCGGAAACTCGGGGCGGAAATTCCCATCCTCATCCGCCGATTATTGCCACAGTATATCCGCGGTGTTAAATACCGGGCCGTCTTTACAGGTCAATTTATAGACCCAGTCTTCCGATGCGGCGGGACGGTATTTTATGACACAACTCTGGCAGGTTCCCATGCCACATGCCATGGGCTGCTCCAGGGATGCATAACAGGGAAGCTGTAACTCTGCCGCCACCAGCGCTGTGGCCCGCATCATCGGCGTTGGCCCGCAGCAGAATACTACGGCACCATTTTGCGGTTTCGACCGGCAATACCGTTGCAAGGCCTGTGTTACAAAGCCCTTTTGGCCCAGGGAGCCATCATCGGTAGCGATGAGAGTCGGGGTGTTAAATGCCGTAAATTCCCGCACATTCAACGCCGGTTCCAAACCAACGGAACCGATAATATGCAAAGGAATTAAATCCGCCCGTTGTGCTCCAATAAAAGCCAGTGCATTGATCCCCTGCCGCTGGAGTTTTTTCGCCAGATAAATCATAGGCGGGATTCCCACCCCCCCACCAACCAGCAGAGCCGTGGTCATTTCCTGCGGCAACGAAAAACCATGCCCCAACGGTCCCAGGATAGAGATATTATCGCCAACAGTTAACGCCGCCATGCGCCCGGTTGTCTTACCGATCACCCGATAAATCAGATCAATTTCACTGTATCCGCTCACCGGATCATCCCACCGTCCCGCGATGGAAAACGGGCGGCGAAGATAAGGTTGCGGCCCCAGAAGATCAGGACCGTGAAACGCCGGCGGCACCATTCCCGGTTTCCAGCGTAACTGGGGATAGGCCGGGGCCATCGCCGCTTCTGAAGCTTCAGACCCACCATCCGCCTCGCACAACACCTGAACAAACTGCCCCGGCTCGCTGGGCGGAAAATGAGACACGCGCAACCGCAATAAAAAATGCTCGCGACAAACATTAATATTGGCCGCCACCCGGGCATCAAATTGCCCCCGTTTAGCACCGGCATCCCCGGTAGACATGCCGACATTTTCAAAAAACTGCATCATCCGCAAAAGCATAACGCACCGCACCAAAGCCTGCCAGCGGAGATTTCGACGGCGGAATTCGGGGGCGCGGGAACATTTCGGGGCAACGCGAGCGTGTGGCGAAGCTTCACATAGCCGACGGCTTTATGGTGGTATTACGCAGATCGTGGGAACGGAGGGATGCAATCACATTCGAAACTATGTGACCATGGCATCACGCATGGCTTGTTCAGCAAGGGCAATTGTTTTTTCGATGTCTTTTTCAGTGTGAGCGGCACTGATAAACCAGGCCTCAAACTGGGACGGCGGGATCAACACCCCGCCATCCAGGAGCACCTGGAAGAATTTTGCATACGATGACTGATTGCACTGTAGAGCGTCAGCGTAATTTTTTACTGCGGTGCCGCCGGGTGAGAAAAATGGTGTGATCATGCTGCCGCAACGTTGTACGGATAGCGGGCACGCGGCCGCCAGGGCGCTTTGCCGCAGGCCGTCTTCCAGCAGCTTGCCTGATACTTCAAGACGTTGATATATGTCGGTCTCTTGTAGAAGTCGTAACGTGGTGATTCCTGCCTGCATGGCCAATGGATTGCCCGAAAGTGTTCCGGCCTGATAGACGGGTCCGGCCGGGGATACCAGATTCATAATATCCCGCCGCCCGCCATACGCCCCCACCGGCAGGCCGCCGCCGATGATCTTTCCCAGACAGGTTAAATCCGGCGTCACGGCCAACAGTCCCTGCGCACCCGAGGGATGCACGCGAAAACCCGTCATTACTTCATCAAAAATCAGCAGCGCCCCCGCCGCGTCGCACAATTTCCGTAACGCTTGAAGATAATCAGCCTGCGGCGTGACCACACCAATATTACCCATGATCGGTTCAGTAATAACCGCTGCGATCTGCGGGCCGAATTTTGCGAAAACTTCCTGCGCCGCCGACAGGTCATTAAAAGCAATGACCATCGTGTTGGCCGTGACGCTTTCCGGAATGCCCGGACTGCTGGGGTGACCGTGCGTGGTAGCGCCGCTGCCGGCCTGCACCAGCAGCGAATCAACATGTCCATGGTATCCACCGGCCATTTTGACAATCAGCGATCGTCCGGTAAATCCCCGTGCCAGCCGCAGGGCACTCATGACCGCTTCCGTACCGCTATTAACAAAGCGGATCATTTCGACCGCCGGCATGGCCTGACGGATCATGGCCGCGAGTTCAATTTCCGATGCGCTGCAACAGCCAAAGCTGCTGCCGTGGCTGATCTGTTTGGCCACTGCCGCCTGAACCGCCGGATGGGAATGCCCCAGAATTAAAGGGCCGTAGCTCATGACGTAATCAATGTAGGAATTACCGTCTACATCAATAATTGCCGGGCCTTCGCCGGATTGAATAAACAACGCATCGCGTCCCACGCTCTTAAATGATCGCACGGGCGACGAGACGCCTCCGGGCATGAGATCCCGCGCTTTGGCGAAAAGAGCCTCCGATTTGGCATAACGACTCACAGGCGATGCTTTTTTCTTCATTGCCAAAGTGTAACACGCGGCACAAAGATTTACAGGCTGCTTGCAATTTTCCAACCTTTTTAGTATGTTTGTTGTTTAACAAACAGATTTTAGGGGTGTAGTGCTATGAAAGTGCCTGTTGCTGATGTTAAAAATGTGACCTCGGATACACCAATTCCGCCTGCAACGCTGGCTGAGCTGGGGCGACGGATTCGCCGGCAACGGCAACAAATGAACATGACACTGGACGATCTCGCCGCCGCCACGCATATCAGCAAGCCGTACTTATCCAACATTGAAACCGGCCGCCTGGTGGGACCGCCCTCCAGTGATAAATTGGCACTTATTGAGAAAGCCCTGGCTATTGCTTCCGGTGAACTGATGCGACAGGCGGATTGGTTGCGCACGCCTGAAAGCATCCGGCAACTCGTGCCGGAAAGCACCACTTTGACGTTGCCCCGCAATAGCAGCGGAGCGGTAGATCTTGATGAATGGCTGCGCCGCAGCGGATCAGCGCCGGGACATGGGAATTCCGGTGCCGCAAAGCCATTTCTCCCCAATGATGCAGAATTCCGATTTCCGGCTTTAATTCAGGTGCCGTTAATTAACCGTGTTGCCGCGGGAACACCGGCGGAATTTACGGATTTGGATTATCCGGTGGGCGTGGCAGATGCGTACGTTCCCGTCCCGCCGCCGGATGCCCCGGCGGAGCAATCGCCGCAGGGCGCGGCTCCTTACGCCGGCATGTTTGCGTTGCGAATAGAGGGAGATTCCATGTCACCGCAGTATTTGCCGGGCGATATTATTGTGCTGTCGAGCGTTGATACACCATCAGATGGGGATGACTGTCTGGTTCGCCTTGATGAGCAGGACAATTTCGCCACAACCTTCAAACGCATTTATTTTGTCGATGCCCGGGGGAATCCCGTATCAGATTCCGGTTATGTGCAGCTTTGCCCCTTGAATCCACGGCACGCCAGGCGTATTGTCGCACGCGAACAAATTACCAGCCTGCATCCCGCGATTTGGAAAATTACGCCGACACCCCGTCGCACCCCGGCGGAGGATACCTCGGCGTCTGCCGCCGGAACAAAGCCTGAAAACGCCGCGGCGGGCAAACGCCATAAACGCCGGGCCGCGTCGCCGGACACGCTTGCCTCATCCAGGCCTGATCTGCCGTCCGTCGCCCCTGCGAACGCGCCTGCAGCGCCCCGCCATTATGTTCAATCTGCTACGCAAGGCTTTGAAATTGAAACGGATTAAGAAGCATCGCGTCGGTGTCAGGCCATTTCGGCCAGATACCGCACAATCTGATCCGGGTGCATATTGACAACATCCAATGCGACATCCGCCGCACCGGCATAAAGGGGAGCGCGTACCTGCAGCAGGCGCAAAATTTCCTCCAGACCGCCGGCACTGGTAAGGTCCGGCCGATTGGCGGTGGTGAGAGTATCGGCACGGATACGTTCCCACAGGACTTCCGCCGGCGCTTGCAGCCAGACAATTCGTCCATTGGCCTGCAGTTTTTCGACATTGGATCTTCGCAATACAACGCCACCTCCGGCAGCAATGACGGTGCGATCCGTTTCGGCCAAATCATCAACGACTGCCGATTCAAGATCACGGAATAATGCCTCGCCGCCCTGCTGGAATATTTCCCGTATCGTCTTACCGGATCGTTGCATGACCAGATCATCGGTATCCACAAAATTCATACCCATGCGACCGGCCAGTTGTTTGCCGATAGTTGTTTTGCCCACGCCCCGATAACCAATAAGAACAATATTCATAATACCCTTTACGCCCCAAAAATTAATGATCAGGCAGGCGTTTTGTGCCCGCAATCCAATACCACCCCACTGCCGCCCCTCACACGCGGGCCAAGGCGTCCTGCCCTAACTCTCAGTGCCTACCGCACGACGCCGATGGTCAAAAGAATATTGGCATAAATCCGGCTTTCGCCGGTGGCAATGGTCATACATACATCGGGCGTAGAGGCGGCATCGTAAAAGGCAAAGCGTTCAATTTTTTTCAGCTTATTGCCGGCCGCCCATTTATCCAGCAATATCTGATATTCCGCAAATATCGGAGGGTCCTGCGTCAGTTTATACGGGCCGGTTTTGTTCGGAGCCATGACCACGGCGGCTTCCACCGGAATGCTTTGCAAAATCACGTTCAGGACATCTGTCGCTTTCAGCAGATCAGCGGCCAGATTCAGGTTCACCACTTCCGCATTGGGACCCCGGCGTGTCCAGGCGGGATAGTTGCCGTCGGCTATCAGCACCTGGCTGCTATGACCGCCCCGGCCAAGGGCTGAAAGAATCTGCGGATGCAGGAGAGGTGTTTTAAGCATAAAGTAACTCCGTAGAAAAATTAAGATTTTCTGCCTTTTTCATGCGGGATAAATTCACGCAGCCTACAGGATTTCGCAACCAGTTCCCGGCCCGCAGCTAAAGAGTCCAGTTGCCCGCAGGCCATGGCCTGAACCATTACATTGCCCAGAGCGGTGGCTTCCACGGGTCCCGCCAGCACATGCAGGCCGGTGGCATCGGCGGCCAATTGATTCAGCAATTCATTCTGTGATCCGCCGCCGACAATATGCAGATGGGTGTAGGTTTTTCCCGTCACTTTTTCAATGGTATGCCGGACGTTCGCATAAGCAGCCGCCAGGGATTCCAGAATGACACGGGTAAATTCACCGGGCGTTTCAGGACTTTTCCGGCCCATGCGGCGGCACTGCGCTGTGATTTTCATGGGCATATCTCCGGGGGCAAGCATGAGAGGATCTTCCAAGTCCAGATGGATGCCGCGTGTCGGCACCTCACGCGCTAATTGCACCAGAGTGCGGTAATCAAAATCCTTACCGTCCCGTGCCCATGCCCGGCGACATTCCTGCAAAAGCCAGAGGCCGGCGATATTTTTCAGGAGCCGGATTTTGCCGCCCACCCCGCCTTCATTGGTCAGATTAAAATTCATAGCCTCCGGGGTTAAAATCGGCTGGTCTATTTCCGCCCCCAGCAGGCTCCAGGTGCCGCTGGATAAATACAGCCAGTTTTCCGCACCCGCCGGCACTGCTGCTACGGCACTGGCGGTATCATGGGCACCCACCGCCAAAACCGGTACGCCATGCGCGTGTGTCGCATCCGCCGCCGCACCGGATACATGGCCCAGTAGCGTTCCGGGCATCACCAGGTCCGGCAAGATGGGTGGATGAACGGGAATGTACGCCAGAATTTCCGGGGAATATTCGCGTCGTCGGGCGTCGAGCATTTGGGACGTGCTGGCGATGGTATATTCGTTGGCAATACGACCGCAAAGCCAGTACGCCAGCAGATCGGGAATATACAATAAATGCCGCGACCGATCCAAAGTGTCGGGAAGATTCTCTGCCAGAGCGCAGAGTTGAAACAGCGTGTTAAAGTTCAAGGTTTGTATGCCGCTGATGCCGTACGCCCGTTCCCGTGCCATGCGGGAGAAAAATTTCTCCGGCATGTCATCGGTGCGGCTATCGCGGTAATGAACAGGATTGGTCAGCAATTCGCCATTGTTATCCAGCAGCCCAAAATCCACCCCCCAGGTATCCACCCCGATACCCGCAACTGTTTTTCCGGTGGATGCGACCTCGGCAATGGCCTTGCCTACACCGGTTTGAATTTCCCCCCACAACCGGAGAATATCCCAGTGAAGAACATTTCCCACGCGCACAGGCCCATTGGGAAAGCGGTGCATTTCCGTTAAGGCAATACCAGTCGCCGCAACGGTTGCGAGCATCACGCGGCCCGACTCAGCGCCCAGATCCACCGCAATATATCGCTGATCCTGCATGGGTGTACGTCTCCGAATGACCGCCTGTTTTCCCGGATCGGCATAATAACGTGAAGCACTGAATCGGGCGAGTCAGGAATCAAGCATCAGGAATCGGGCCAACCGATTTCCCAGCCGGGGAAATATTCCCGCTCCACGCCGCTGTGTTGCCCGGAAATATTGCCACGCCCCCCAAGACCACACGGCGGTTTGCCCCAAGGACATGTCGCCGATCTTGATATATAATTCCGGCATGGATGGAAATTTTGATAAAGTGCAGTGGCAAAAACAATATCGCGAAACTTCCAGAATGCTGGAAATCATCCGCGATCAAGAACTGCGGGCTTTAACCGACGCAGATGTGTGGCGGCAAATTCAAACATTGAAAGTACCGGGAACGCCTTGGCGCGACCGCCCCGACTGGTCCGGTCTGGTTGAGCAACAGGCCTTGTTTCATCGGCGGAGGAAGCAGCGATGAGCGGCTTGGACATCATCCTGGCCGCTGCGGAGGTTGAGGCCTTCTGCCGCCACCACGCATGGCAATTCTGCTTCATCGGCGGCGTGGCGGTTCAGCGCTGGGGCATGCCGCGTTTCACGCAGGATGTGGACCTTACCCTGATGGCCACGTGGGGCACTGAGGCGGAATATATAGACATCCTGCTGGAAACATTTCCGGCGCGACTAAGCAATGCTCGCAATTTTGCATTGGAGCACCGTGTGCTGCTGGCGAAAACGGCCAGTGGAATCGCCTTGGATTTCGCCTTGGGCGCATTTCCGTTTGAGGAGGCGTCAACAGAGCGTGCTACCGTATGGGCGGTTAGCGATCAAATAGCGCTGACAACCTGCTCCGCTGAAGATCTTGTTATTCACAAGGTTTTCGCGGGCCGCGATCGTGATTGGGGCGATGTTGGCAGCGTTCTGGTGCGGCAGCGCGGCAAGCTTGATCTGGCTCACATTCGACGCGAGCTGCCGCCGTTGCTGGAACTTAAAGATGATGTGGAATCATTTGAAAAACTCCAGCGCCTGATCGCGGACGCGGATGGCAGGCCGCAATAGGCTCGACGCGGTGGGATCTATTGAATAATTACCTCAGACAGGGGCCTTAACGGCCTGCCAGTGACACATTGCGTCCAACGGCATCAGCTTCAAAAAGATGACATTTATTCATGGCCACAAAAAAACTGGCCGGGGATTGCGGGCTGATTCCCGCCAAATGATGGGCGTCGGTGCGGCACACCATCTGCGATTGATTAGCCAAAGTGAAGTACAGGTCCACCTTGTCCCCCAGCGGTTCAATGACACTGACGGTTCCGCGGATGCAATTATTCTCTCCGGCAAACCGCCCCTCATTACATAGCGACATCGACTCCGGGCGCACGCCGAGAACCATCGGCCCATTGGCACTTTCGCCCAGATTTTCCGTCAATTTTTCCGGCAGCGTCAAACGTTGATCCCCGAAAACAAACTCCCGTGCGTTGTGCAGGGTGCCGGTAAAGAAGTTCATCGGCGGCGTGCCGACAAATGACGCCACAAACCGGTTGACAGGATGTTCATAGACTTCCAGCGGCGGCGCGCATTGTTGAATCAAGCCGTCTTTCATGACCACAATACGGTCACCGAGCGTCATGGCTTCTTCCTGATCGTGCGTGACATAAATGGTGGTGGTTTGCAGACGCAAGTGGAGCTTTTTAATTTCCGAGCGTGTTTCCACGCGCAGTTTGGCATCGAGATTTGACAGCGGCTCATCAAAGAGAAACGCTTTAGGGTCACGGACAATCGCCCGCCCCACCGCCACGCGTTGCCGCTGCCCGCCGGAAAGCGCTTTGGGCTTGCGTTGCAGATAATCAGTCAGGCCGAGAACGGCAGCGGCTTCACGCACGCGCTGATCAATAAGCTGTTTGGTCAACCCCAGTTCCCGCCGCCGCAGTTGCAGGGAAAATGCCATATTTTTGTAAACGCTCATGTGCGGATACAGCGCATAATTCTGAAAAACCATGGCAATATCACGATCCTTGGGCGCCACATTATTCACCACGCGGCCATCAATGCTTAATGTTCCCTCAGAAATCTCCTCCAACCCCGCCACCATACGCAACGTGGTCGTTTTGCCGCAACCTGATGGACCAACGAGCACCACAAACTCCCGATCTTTGATCGTGAGGTTAATACTGTTTACAGCGCGCACGCCGCCGGGATAAATTTTGGATACCTGCTTAAGTTCAACGGTCGCCATTGATGAATATTCTCCTCCAATGACACGGCAGCGGTCAAAACGACATTGGGCGGTGGTTTCATGTGGCGAATAAAACCACCAAACCATGGTATCATCGGGAAAAACCGCCATAAGTTCAATGGCACGCGGAGAATTATTTCGCGTCCAGCCAGTTTTCTGCCCAATGAACGTCCACTTTCAGCGGTACAGTCAGGATCATGGCTTGTTCCATTTCCGTCCGAACCAGGGCAGCGAATTCCTCGGCGGCACAGCTGTCACACTCGAATACCAGTTCATCGTGCACCTGCAAAAGCATTTTAATTCTGGAATCGCCATCGATGCGTTTTGCAATGCGTACCATCGCCTGTTTAATTAAATCAGCCGCGGAACCCTGAATGACACTGTTGACTGCGGCTCGCTGGCCAAAGTTGCGGGTGGATTGCCGCTGGGAATTTATTTCCGGTATCGGCCGCCGGCGGCCCAGTATCGTCGTGACAAAGCCATGCTGCATGGCTTGCGCGATGCAATCATGGGCGAATCCGGCAATACCGGGAAAGCGAAGTTTGTAAGCAGCGATAAATGCCTCGGCCTGGCTTTGCGAAATTTTGAGCACTTGCTTGAGGCCAAAAGAGGTTTGGCCGTAAATAATTCCAAAGTTGACGGTTTTGGCGACCCGTCGCATATCAGCGGTGACCTGATCAAGCGGAACGTGATAAATTTCGGTAGCGACAAACTGGTGAATATCCTGATCGCGGGAAAACGCCTCTGTCAACGCCGGCTCCCGGCAATAATGGGCCATGATTCGTAGTTCAATTTGCGAATAATCAGCGGCCAGCAACACCTTGTCGGTACCGCCGGAAATGAAAGCCCGGCGAATTTCGCGGCCTTCATCGGTTCGAATGGGAATATTCTGCAGATTTGGATTACTGCTGGAAAGTCGGCCGGTTTCCGCAACCGTCTGATTAAATTGGGCGTGAACCCGCCCCGTTCGGGCGGCTTCCTGAATTAAGGAATCAACATAGGTATTTTTCAATTTTCCAAGCTGTCTGTATTCCAGCGCCAGAGCCGGCACCGCATGTTGATCCGCCAGGGATTCCAGAACCTCCACATCGGTACTGTAACCGGTTTTGGTCTTTTTTCCGCTGGGCAAATGAAGCTTTTCAAAAAGCACTTCCGCCAGTTGCTTGGGGGAATCAGGATTAAAATCAGTCTCTGCCGCCTGCATGATCTGCCGTCGCAGAGAATCAATTTTCTTCCCCAGGCGAAGGCCCAGTTCCTCCAGGTGCCGCCTATTGACTTTGATGCCCGTGCGCTCCATTTCCGCGAGAATTTCCACCAGGGGCATTTCCAGTTCAAACATCAGTTTATCCATGCCCATGGCATGAATCAGCGGAAACAGCGCAACCGCAAGGCGATACGTAACATCCGCATCTTCAGCGGCATACTGCGTGGCCCGATCCAGTGGTACATCGGCGAAGCTGCCCTGGTTGCGGCCCGACCCGATAAGGTCGGAAATGGGAATTGGCCGAAGTTGAAGATAATCCGCCGCCAGAGAATCCATGGACAGGCTCTGCCTTGCGGCATCCACGAGATACCCGGCGACCATGGTATCAAAATAAATTCCACCCAGCGGCATGTTATGCCGATGCAGAACGTGCATGTCGTACTTCAAATTCTGGCCGATTTTACGGATATTTTTGTCCGCCAGAAGCGGACCTAAGGCCGCCGAAACTTCGTCAATAGACAGCTCGCAGCCCGGCCCCATCACCGGAATATACCATGCTAAAGCTTCACGGGTGGAAAGCGATATTCCGCACAGCCGGGATTCCAGGGCGGAAAGCGAATCCGTTTCCGTATCCACCGCCAACCAGCGGTCAGCGCTGTTATCCAAGGTCGCGCGGATTTCCTGAATCATCGCATCTAATGCGGCCTGGCCGTTGACCAGGCGGTAGTCTCCCTGCACGCGATGGAGTTCTGCGGCGACAGGCACCGGTACGGAGGAAACCACCGAGGGAACAGGGGTGCGAACTTCTGTTACCACTTCTGGCGAAGCCTCCTCCGATGTATCGAAAAGACCTCTAGGTGCAGCCATTCCGGACGGCATCCTGGGCGCTGCAACGACCGCAGCAGAAGGCTTTGCGTTCACCAGAATCGGAGGCGGAGCTATTCCGAACACCTGTTGCGTTTGTCTTAAGACCGGCAAAAGTCGCTGGAACTGCAACTCATGAAATATCGGTTCCAGTTTCGCCAGAGACGCGGGATCAAAATCCGCCCTGGGTAATTCCAGCGGAACGTCATAGCGCAGTTGCACCAGTTGCCGCGATTGGGCGAGAATCGGAAGGTTGTCGCGCAGGGCCTGGCCTATTTTTCCCGGTATTTCAGGGGCGTGGGCGATGACATTATCCAAATTCCCGAATTGGGAAATCCATTTAGCTGCGGTTTTCGGGCCAACGCCCGGAATGCCGGGAATGTTATCCGCCGTATCACCGGTTAACGCCAGCACATCGCCGGCCTGCTGCGGTGAATACCCTTTACTTTTTATAAGTGCGGCCGCATCAATTGTTTCACCAGTTTGAATGTCATAAAGCCGAACCTTATCTCCCACAAGCTGGTCAAGATCTTTATCACGTGAACAGATAAAAATATCCGGTGGATCAACTTGTGCGATAATGCGTTGTACCAGCGTGGCGATAACATCATCCGCTTCAAACCCGGCAATGCGCAGTGTTGGCAGAGCCATGAGTTGGGCGATATCCATAATGCGCTGAATCTGCGGGCGCATGTCATCGGGCATTGGTTTGCGATGAGCTTTGTATTGGCTGTCCAAAAGCTCGCGACCACTGGAGCCGGCATCCATGGCCAAAACCAGACGCGACGGTCGTTGGTTCTGCAGCAGTTTCAAGAGCGCCGAAACAAAACCAAACGTGGCGTTGGTAGGTTCGCCGGAAGGTGCATTCAGGGGCGGAAGGGCATAATACGCCCGATAAATTTGCGCATGGCCATCAATTATGTAAAGTGTCTGCGGCGTCGTCATAGATCCATTTTAGCCCATGTCGCAGAGATTGGGGATAAATGCACAGGTCAAAGCAATTCGGACAAAGGCCGGAGTGGGATTCGAACCCACGAATCGCGGATTTGCAATCCGCTCCCTTAGTCCACTCGGGCATCCGGCCGGATGGTGGAAGAGTAATAATAGGATAAGTGGGGCCGGCCGACAACTGCGGGGTGGCAAAAATGTGGCGTAGACTTGCAGTTTCTGGCATGGTATCGTAAATTGTTTGGCTCGGCGGGCAGATAGCTCAGTTGGTAGAGCAAAGGACTGAAAATCCTTGTGTCGCCGGTTCAATTCCGGCTCTGCCCATAAAAGCCGGCGGAAGCCTTTTTTTCCGCGGTAGCTCAATGGTAGAGTCCCGGCGCGCCGGGATTAACCGATCGGTTGTCGGCTCGAATCCGGCTCCGATAGTATAAATTTGGCGGAAGCCTTTTTTTCCGCGGTAGCTCAATGGTAGAGTCCCGGCGCGCCGGGATTAACCGATCGGTTGTCGGCTCGAATCCGGCTCCGATAGTATAAATTTGGCGGAAGCCTTTTTTTCCGCGGT
>JAKBCC010000184.1 GCA_021808105.1 Planctomycetota bacterium | reverse complement strand
ATTGTGGGACTGGAATATTGCGGCCGGGAAAATATATTATTCCCCGCGCTGGAAATCCATGCTGGGATTCACTGATTCAGAAATCGACGATTCCCCCGAGCAATGGTTTGGCCGCATTCACCCTGATGACCGCATGTCCGTCTCCGAGCACCAGAAGGAGCACTTCCAGGGCCGCAGCGAACAACTGTGCGGCGAGTGCCGATTGTTGCATAAAGATGGGCAGTATCGCTGGATGTTATATCGGGGCGTGGCAATCGGCGATGACCGGGGTGTAAAAATCAGGGCTGTGGGATCCATCACCGATATTACGGATCGCAAGCTGGCGGAAGACCAGCTGCGTTTTGAAGCGATGCACGATGCCTTAACAGGTCTGGCGAATCGCTTGCAATTAGCGGACCGATTGAGTCGTTGCATCGGCCGGCGCAAGCGCGAGTCGGATTTTCATTTCGCGGTGATGTTTATTGATCTCGACCGCTTCAAAGTTATCAACGACAGCCTTGGCCATGAGATAGGAGATAAATTACTGGTTGAAATCGCCAGGCGGCTTAAAATTTTCGTGCGTGATGGGGATACCGTAGCGCGGCAACAGCCGGACCATATCGCCCGCATCGGCGGTGATGAATTTGTGCTGGTGCTGGAAAATATCCGCCATGAAAGCGATGTGCTGCATATCGCCCAGCGCCTGCATAAGGAAGTATCCGGAGAATTTCATATTGACGGCCATGACATTTGCGCCTTGTTGAGCCTGGGCGTGGCGTTCGGCAATGAGAGCTATCAAACCGCTGCGGAAATTCTGCGGGATGCGGATACCGCGCTGTATCAGGCCAAAGCGGACGGCAAATCCTGCACCCGGATTTTCGATCCGAAAATGCACGAGCGGGCGGTCACGCGCTGGCAGACTGAAACCGAGCTGCGTAAAGCGATTACGGACAATCAACTGGTGCTGCATTATCAGCCCGTGATCGATACCGCCGGCAAGACGCTGGCTATGGAGGCTCTGGTACGCTGGCAGCATCCCACGCGCGGCCTGCTGCCGCCCAGTGAGTTTATTCCCATCGCGGAGGATACGGATCTGATTATCCATCTGGGGCGATGGGTTCTGCTGGAGGCCTGTCGACAGGTGCAAAAATGGGAAGCGGACATTGCGTTGCCGGAACACATTTCCATCAGCGTCAATATCTCCAGCAATCAGTTTGCGCAGAATGGTTTTGCGGCGGAAGTGGCCCGGGCCTTGCAGGATGGGGGAATATCTCCGCAACGGCTGCGGCTGGAAATAACGGAATCCATGGCCATGACCGACACCACCACCGCGATTGCAACATTAACGCGCTTGCGCTCCACAGGCGTAGCTATTGATCTCGATGATTTCGGCACGGGATGCTCATCGCTTAGCCACCTGCACCGCATGCCGTTGAGTTGTCTGAAAATTGATAAAAGTTTTACCCGCGCGATGAACAGTGATAAAGTTGGTTACGCCATTGTCCAAACCATTATCAAATTAGCTCATCTGCTGGATGTGCGCGTGGCGGCCGAGGGCGTGGAAACCCAGGAACAGCTGCGCATGTTAAAAACCCTGGGATGTGACTACTTTCAGGGATATTTTATAAGTAAACCGCTGGAGGCTTCGCTGGCGGCGGGGCACCTGGCAACGGCGGCGTTCGGCACGCGGGGTCCCATGGCGTCCGAATGTCTGCCCGGGACGGCGTAACGCTCCGCCGCATATCGCCCAGCACTGAATGACAGGCGACGGGGTCGAAGGGCAGTGCGCCACCGAGCAGCCTTCCGCGTTCAACTCAACGCTGCCGCATTGAGCTAACAGTACACTTCGCGGTTCGGGGCTTTATACGAAGCGTGGATCATGATTATCGGAATATGTCCGCAGGGGGGATTCCAGTGTATCCCAATGTGTACTGCTTTTTATGGCAACTCCGGAAGCGTGGCCGGGCATTTACTGAAAGTTCGTTGAACTATCGCACGGCTTTGTGCCGATAAGCAATTATGAAGAGCTTGACGGCTCTCGCAGTCAAAACCTGGCAGTGGATCGGACAACAGCGGGTTGTTCGGCGTGCTTTTTGCAGGCCTGCGCATAGGCGTATTTTTAATGATCAGACAATCTTTGGCACTCACTGACAGCAGTTTAACCGGGGTAGCCGCCGATGCGATGGACACCGCCAGCGGCTCGCGGGCGGGCATTGCAGGCTTTGGTCCCGGGCAATGTACCGGAGAATGGGAACAGGCGGGCTGGCGGCAGCTTAAAACCCCCGGCGCGTATGAATGCCGGAATTTCCATGCCATGGATTCCGCCGGCAACGGTGTCGCGGTAAGCCTGTATGATGGCTTTTGTTTTCACCCACGATATGTGCGGGAATTCCATCGCTACAGTCGCCGATCGACACGTGTAAAAATCAGCTCCGTCCGCGAACAGGTGCTTCCGAGTTTTTACCCTGCGGCTACCATCTCCATATTTCAGGGCGGCAAATGTATTCTGCGTTCGGTCAACGTTTTTCCCCCGGGAGCGTTCCGCGGCGGCCTGGGGTCGCCGGAATGTCTGGTAGGACCGAACCGCGTTACCCTGCGACAGGATGGAACACTGGGCTTAACGGTGCGCGGCTATCCGATGGAACATACAATTACCGGCCCCCGGTACCGCACCAGTCGGGCCATTCATGTGGATTTAACCTTGAGACCGCTGCAATCGGGCAATCCGCAAATTATGCCGCTGCGACCGGATTCTCAGGATGGGGCCCAGCACTGCTGGGTTCTGGCTGTACCAATGGCCAGTGTAACGGGAAGCATCCGGCAGATTAACCTTGCCGATGACACCATGCTTTTGAATATGCCGCTGGACGGTCTGGGTTATTACGATCAATATTTTGGCGGTTCAGGCATAGGTCGTGATGTGCGCGCCATATCGCGCGGCCATGCGATAAGCAAGGATTGGGCCATTGCGTGGGACCATACCAACACCAGCCGCCCCTGCGATACGGATTCTCTGATTATTCTGGATCAATCCGCCGCCCCGGTGATTATTCAGCACCCGCAAAGCGAAATCGCCTATGCCCGCTGCAGTAGTATGAGAAATCAATATCCCGTTCGCATGGTGTTGCACGGGAGCGATTCGCGCGGGAATAATGTGGAACTGATTGTTCAGCATCAGAACCTTATCGAAACCAGCCCGTATCTGGTGCGTAACAGTTGCTCTGTGCAACTTCGTTCCCGCGGCGCCAAACGCTATCTGGGTGTGGGAATCATTGAGACGCTTAGCACGCGCGGGCTGACGTGGCCGATTATCAGCGATCTCTCCAGCCGGTCGATTCTTCACGTTGACGCTGACGATCCGCTCTGGCGACAATAAACACACCGGCTGCGCGTCTGCCATGCTTTGACCATCATACGCTTATTGTATATACTGAAAGTAGGTATCAGGAGTATGCCATTATGGCCCAGCCTATTGCTAAAATATTTGTGACTGGTGGAAGCCAGGCGGTGCGATTGCCTAAAGCGTTTCGTCTGCCGGGCAATATGGCACGCGTTCGCAAACATGGGCGGGGTGTCCTGCTTGAGCCAATGAATACCAGTACCGCCGCATGGTTTGGTGAAATGGATAAGCAGGGGGGCGAAGCATTACTGGCGGCTGGTCGCGGGCAACCTCGCGCGCCGCGCAAGCGGATTAAATTGTGAATTATCTGCTGGATACCACACCCGCATTGCAGGGCTAAAGTGGCAGGATTGGGCAAGAGAGTGACGAATCCCCCCAAGTAGCCCCAGTCAAGATTGACCAGACCGACGGCCCAGATGCTTGCTTTCATTGATGTTAAGTTCTCCAGTTTGCCGGTGGCTTTGCGGGTTTTTTTCACAGGCTCCGGGGCCGAATTCCTGCTATAATCCTCCAATGAGCCTCGCCCGGTAATTGCAATCCAGGCCATTACCCGGACAGACTTTTGGGGATCAAAGCGGTGGCTCAAGGAATTCGACGATTGTCACAACTTCAACAGGACCATGAAACGTGCCGGACCTCTTTACATCTTCCCGAGAACAACGCATCAAAGCCGCCAGGCCGCTGGCGGCGCGGATGCGGCCGGAAAACTTAGCGGAGTTTGTCGGCCAACAGCATATTCTTGGCCCGGGTAAACTTTTGCGTCGTATGATTGAAGCGGATCGCCTTGTAAGCCTGATTTTTTTCGGCCCGCCGGGCACGGGAAAAACGTCCCTTGCGGAACTTATTGCTGGTGCCACACGCCGGCATTTTGTACGCCTGAACGCTGCCGCTGCAGGAGTTAAAGAGGTGCGGGATGTTTTGGCGCAGGCTAAAATCCAACTGGAAACCACCGGTGGGCGCACCATTCTTTTCCTGGATGAAATTCACCGCTTCAACCGCACGCAGCAGGACATACTGCTGCCGGATGTAGAAAACGGAATCATCACGCTCATTGGCGCTACCACGCAAAATCCTTACTTTTCCGTCAATGCCCCCTTGGTATCACGCAGCCAGATATTTCAGTTTGAACCCCTGACGCGTGAGGACATAAGCAATCTCCTGACTCGTGCCATTCATGATCCGGTGCGCGGATTTGGTGCCTGGAACCTCACCGTGGATGCCGAGGCGATGGATCATTGGCTGGAAATATCCGATGGGGACGCCAGACGGGCTTTAACCGCGCTGGAAATAGCTGTACTTTCACAAGGAGCCGATTCCACCGATTCCGCCAATGGTGCCCGGCAACCCTTGACCATCACGCTGTCCATCGCCCGCGATTCGATTCAGGCCAAGGCCCTGGTATATGATGATGACGGCCATTATGACTCGGCCAGTGCCCTGATTAAATCCATGCGCGGCAGTGATCCGGATGCCACGGTTTATTGGCTTTCACGTATGCTCGCCGCCGGTGATGATCCCCGTTTTATTGCCCGGCGAATCGCCATTTGCGCTTCGGAAGATATTGGCAATGCCGACCCTACAGCTATTGTGCTGGCCGCCGCTGCGGTGCAGATAACGGAATTTGTAGGCATGCCGGAATGCCGCCTCACGTTAGCACAGGCCGCTATCTATCTGGCGTGCGCCCCGAAAAGCAACCGTGTGACGCTGGCTGTGGATCAGGCGATGGACGACGTTAAAAACAGCCGTACCATTCCCGTGCCCCGGCCGCTGCGCGATACGCATTACCCCGGGGCAGAAAATTTAGGACATCAGGGCTATCAATATTCCCATGATTTTCCCGAAGGGTATGTTCCGCAGGTATACTTGGGCGTGGAAAAACACTATTATCAGCCAACAGACCGCGGCCATGAGGCGGTAATAAGTCGATATCTTCAACGGCTTGCGGAATTAGATCAGGCCAGGAGCCTGTCCGAGTAATGGCCGGGATTGCGATGGGTCTGAAATGTCCCGTATGCGCGGCGGAGGATCGAGCCGACTCTTAATAATGAGTCTGCGAGATCCGGTGCGTCAGTGAAACCGTCTGTGTCTCATGAACTGAAAGGAGTTCATCATGGAATGATCCGTTAGCCATGTAGCCAACCGGGCGTTGTCGGGAGCAATCCCCGCGACGAAGCCCCGGATTGG
>JAKBCC010000183.1 GCA_021808105.1 Planctomycetota bacterium | reverse complement strand
TTCCGAACGAAGGAATTACCTGCGATTGCCAACGCTACGCTTTTATAAAGTGCAATCTGAATTTTTTAGTTTCTTTTTGGAGATACTGTTATGACTGACACACCCGCCCTGCGCCTGGAATTAAATCATCTGTTACGGGATATTCCCGCCAACCGGGACCGGATTTATCTTGCTATGCATGACTTGGCGGTATGCAAAGCCAAGCGAATTCATTTCCAAAATCTTCAGGACCGGGAGGATACGGTTTCTGGGGCTGTGATGTATGTGATGACCCGCCTGCACAAATACAATTCCCAGCGCCATGCCGCATGCGCTTATTTCGGCCTCATGCTGCATCGGCAAATGATGCGATCAGCCCGAAAAATTCAAGCGCGCTACATGACCCATGATGGCGTTTCCCTGTCCCACAGCGACAGCAGCGTTTTAGATTCCGCCCCCGCCCAGCGCCTGCCCCGCCGTACTGCCGGGCGCTGGCGCGACGCTCAGGTACGTGACGTTCAGGATCGGGACCGCGTCAAAGATGTGCTGGATGAGGCTTTGGATAAGGCCTGTAAATTTGCCGATTCTTATGGTGACCATGACCCGGTGGATGGCCCCCAATTAGCCATCGGCGTTTTGCAGCATGTGCGCAAAGCTCTTCTGGGAAGATTCAATCGCATTGAAGTTGATAATAAGCGCCTCGCCGCCCCCGCCGACGAAGGCGGCCCGGAGGCGGGATAACGGACAGGACGTAGTTAGAATTTAGAATGGTCAATGAATAATGAATAGAAAATGACGAGTTTACGTTTTATCACAAAGCCGCCGGCTCTGCCGGTGGTGGAACACGCGGAAAAGGTGTCAGGTACCTTTTACGAGGATGAAAGGAGCTAGAAGGCAGGAGTTAGAATACGGCCCAGCACAGCGCCGGTGCCTCGATACTCCACAAAGCCGCCGGCTCTGCCGGTGGTGACGGGCACGCTATTACCCGGACAGGCTCACGCAAGGGTTTGAAGCGCTTCGCTGCTAAATGCTGGATGCCAGATGCGGTGATTCCTCGCGAACGGTTGCCCATTTTTTTGTGGCTCCGGTATCATGGCCTGCGGATTTGCAGGAGTAAATTATGGCTGGTTCGGGTTCTTCCAGTGTTCCGGGACAATTATCATTAAGCTTTGCCGCCGGGGTTGCGGGGGCTGTAGTCAATATGCTGGCGGCCTGGATGTTGTCACGCATGGGCGTATTTCACTTGCTGGGCTGCAACTTGTCGGTCAGTGCTGACAAGCCGTGGATTTATTCGAGGCTTGTATGGGGCGGAATATTTGGCTTGTTTCTGGTACTGCCCGTGCTGACCAACTCAGTGTTGAAACGCGGCCTGCTGCTGGGATTACTGCCCGCGGCGTTTCAGCTTTTTGTCGTGTTCCCGATTTTTCTTAACCAGCGCTTTATGGGATTAAACCACGGCTTAACCACTCCTCTATTTGTCCTGTTTCTGAATCTGCTTTGGGGTGTTTCTGCCGCCGGCTGGCTGAAAATGACCGAATGACGCCGGCACCCGCGCGCACCCTTGCAGTATTTATACTCCGATCGCCGTTCAATGGGACAAATAGGCGATGGAACCCATTGGACCGCAGGGTCTTTCAGTTTTCCCTTGGTCGGGCCTTGTTCGTTTTTACGATGTTCCGGAACGAAACGATTTATTGAGGAATTTGATCAAGCTGCCGCTCGAAAATCTACACAGCCCTGAAAACTAAAAGGCCCTGCATTGGACCGCAGGCATCTTGCCTGCACCGGAAACACGACAAAAGCAGGCGGGACGCCTGCGGTACCCACGCTTCTGCTGCCATCGTGACCGAAAATCATCCATGGCCGAGCGGAGCATATTACACTTCACGCCCAAAGCGGGTAAAATAATCTTATGGAACTTTGCGTCAACGGCGAAAAACTTCACCTGCCCGACGGGGCCACCATTCAGGCCCTGCTGGATCATTATAAGCTCCAGAGCGTGCGCGTGGCGGTGGAGTTGAATCGGGATATTGTTGCCAAAAAGGCCTACTTAAATACCGGGCTGAAATCCGGCGATACGGTCGAAATTGTAACTTTTGTCGGAGGGGGATAAAATGACATCCACAACCTTAAAAATTGGACCTTACGAATTGCAATCCCGGCTAATTGTCGGTACGGGCAAATACAGTTCCCTGGAACTCATGCAGCAGTGCCACCACGAAAGCGGAGCACAAGTTGTCACCGTGGCCGTGCGGCGCGAGCGGTTGCTGGATAAAAATTCCGGTCGCAATATTCTGGATTTTATTGATCCGCAAAAATACATTCTCCTGCCCAACACCGCCGGCTGTTTTAACGCCGAAGAAGTGGTGCGCGTGGCAAAACTAGGCCGCGAAATGTTAACCGGCTCAGGCTACCGCGGTGCCGACTGGGTAAAACTGGAATGCCTGGGAGATACCAAAACGCTTCTGCCCGAACCCGTCGGTACCCTGGAAGCCTTGAAGATACTGGTTAAGGATGGCTTTCAGGTTCTGGTTTACTGCTCCGATGATGTCATGCTGTGCAAACGCATCAAGGAAGCCGGCGCGGCGGCGGTCATGCCCGCAGGTTCCCCCATCGGTTCCGGCCTTGGTGTGCTGAATCCCAACGCCATTCGCATTATTCTTGAGCAGCTAAAGGAAAATGATCCGGCGTACCCGATTATTGTAGATGCCGGCGTGGGCACCGCCAGCGATGTAGCGGCAGCCATGGAATTAGGCGTGGACGGAGTATTATTAAATACAGCCGTGGCCGGAGCCACCGAACCCGCCAAAATGGCCCGCGCCATGATGCTGGCCACCGAATCCGGCCGCCTGGCCTATGAAGCCGGCCGCATTCCCCGCAAACTCTACGCCACCGCCAGCAGCCCCTGGGAAGGCCGCATCAACGTGTGAAGTGTCCAGTTTCCCGGAAACCGCAGCGCAACCCCGCAGCTCGCGATCCGCAACGGCGACACCCGATATTCCAGATTCCAACAAAAAAATCACAAAGCCGCCGGCTCCGCCGGCGGTGGGTCGCACCCAATTGTTCCGGGACCCAACAAAGCAGCTTTGCCCCCGGTCGGAAAATTGCCACCTTCCGGGGAAGTTCCAATATCGCAGCCCTCCCTTTGCATTTTGACATACTTTTCTTTTCCGGTATGATATTTGACTATGACGACAGTTCGCGAAATCAAAACGGTCACGTTCGGCACGAAAGGCCAAGTGGTTATTCCTATCCGCATGCGCAGAGAGATGGCGATTGAAAAGGGCACGAAGGCGGCTGTCGTAGTCACGTCGGAGGGTATCCTGATTAAACCTGTCACCAGCGCATACATTAAGAGCCTGCGCGGCTCATTAAAGGGTAAGGGCGTGTTAAAAGCGATGATGGAAGACCGCCGGCGGGAAAGGCAACTCTGACATGGCCGCCAAAGTGCTGGATAGTTGGGCGCTGATCGCCTTTTTTGAAGGGGAATCCGCCGCCGATGCCGTGGAGCAGGTGCTGCAACAGGCGTCCGATGGGCGGCATCGGCTGTTCATGAGTGTCATCAACTGGGGCGAAATCTATTACAGCACACTGAGGGAGGTATCGCAGCAGGCCGCCGAACAACGCATTGCCGAGCTTGCGTCGTTGCCAATTCAGATAGTCGGTGTGGGTGATGATCTGGTACTGGCGAAGCAGGCCGCGGTCTTCAAGGCAACTAAAAAGATGTCCTACGCCGACTGCTTTGGCGCGGCGCTGGCCAAGTTAAAAAACGCGGAGTTGTTCACGGGCGATCCCGAATTCCGACAACTTGAGACGGAAATCAAAATCCACTGGCTTTAGAGGTATCAAGGAATAACATTTCTTTTTCAATCTGATTTGCGTTGTTGTCGGTGATCGCAAGCTTGTTTTCAGGGCACTGAAAAGGTGACATCTGCCAAGTCGCCGGGCCGCAACAGAAACGACGGGCAGACAGTAAGTACAGGGCCTTTATTTGGCCACAATTTGGCGACAATTAGCTTGGCACCCGGCGGCTGGCGGGGTGTGATTTAAGCGTCAAAACAACTTCGGCCTTTTTTCGGGCGGGTTATGGTTGCACTGAACGAAAAACTTCACCACAACGGCGCGCCGGCGGGGTTACAGCGAAAAGGTTACGGCCCGGCCCCGCTTTGCAAACGGTTAGTGGTGTGCTATAAAATAGTATAGGACGGCTGCATGAGGCGAACATTTGTGGAATTTGCCGGGGTCACGCGGGTTTTCCAGTCGCATCAGGTGCCGGATGATGCGCTGCTGGCCATGCAGATCGCCATACTCCAAGGCGAGGGGGATCTGGTAAAAGAAACGGCCGGCTTACGGAAAATCCGTTGTGCGGCTCCCGGTCGCGGAAAAAGCGGCGGACTCCGTGTGATCTTTGCTGATTACCCGGAGGCTGGTATATGCCTGCTGGTGGCGGCGTTTGCCAAGAATACTAAGGCGAACCTGACCAAAGCCCAGCGGAATGATTTGGCGGGCCTTAAAGCGAAATTAGATGCCCAGATGCGGCAGAGATTTATTAAGGCGAGGAGCTGACGATGCCCAGAAAAAAAACGAATCCCTATTTCGATGAAATCAAGGCCGGCCTTGAGGAGGCTCTGATCTGGGCCCGGAAAGAACAGGGCTCCGTCACCATGCGTGACGTGGAACTCCCTGACCCTCCCCGTCCAATAACGGCCCGGCAGATAGCCTCCATCCGAAAGAACCGGGTGCGGGCAAGCCAAAGGGTGTTCGCAGGTATTATCAATGCATCGGTCCAAACCGTACACGCCTGGGAGCAAGGACGAGGACACCCTTCGGGTCCAGCCCTTCGCTTACTTCGACTGCTGGAAAAACGACCTGATCTGATCCGCGAACTTAGTCGAAAATAAATTCCCCCGAAAGATCCCGGCGGCCCGGCGGGCCGCGAGGGAGCCGGTTATAGCGACCGAAGCCTTGAGGGTGCAATCATGGCCGTATCGAAGGAAAATTTCACTACCACGGCACAAAGACACGACGGAAGCGGATTAGCCACAGAGATCACAGAGGCCACGGAGACCGACGTGGCTTCGCTATTTAACCGCGGATTACGCGGATCGCGCGGATGGCAGGACGTGGTTTGCAAACCGGAAATTTGCGGTAGAATGACAACACCATTATCAGGCGGATTGTGATCAGGAAAACCGCATGGTTGCACTGGGCGAACAATTTCACCACAACGGCACAACCGCCCTCCCGCGGAGGTTACAGGTTACGGGTTACGGGTTACAGGGGACAGGGGCGGGACGAGTATTCAGGAGTTGGGAGTTAGGAGTTAGAAGGCTTTGGAAGCGATGCGCGGCTAAATGCGAGATGCCGGACGCAGGTTACAGCTTACAGCGGGACGGGGAAACTGCGGACGTTTGCAATCTTCATGGCCTGCGGACCATGGATCGAAAATTTGGAAGTCCCGATGGCTTGTTCATTGATCATTGCTCCCTGTCATTTGAGCGCAGCGCCGGTGCCAATGAAATTATTTATTGCGGGTTTCCCGATAACAAACGTGTTTCAACGGATATCGGGACGGGTCTAAACGATCCGGAAGCGGAACTGTACTACGTCCGTAATCGCACGTACAGCTCGGTTCCCGGCACGGTGTTGAGGCAGGAGCCGAAATCCCGACTG
>JAKBCC010000045.1 GCA_021808105.1 Planctomycetota bacterium | reverse complement strand
CATAACGGGTCGCGCGCAGCAGCCATCCGCCTATTGGTTTGGCGTCCGCAGCCAAATGCTTGCGCTTCTGCCAAAGCGCCATGAAGACCGCCTGTACCGCGTCATCGGCCAAGCTGGCGTCTCCCAGATGTCGCCGGGCGCACGCATATACCCACCCAATATGATCTTGGACCACCATGGCAAATGGGCCCGCCTCGGGCGCGTCTTTCACCTGCGTGCATGGCTTGTCCGTCGTGAGCATGGTTGGCGTATCCTCCGGCGGAGCGATCCGAAATGGCCGCCCCCTGTATGATAACGGACGCCCGTGCGATTTCCGGACATCCCCTTAATTATTTCCCGCGTCTATCACACAGTGTCGTTCAAATGGTTGATCCAGTGCCGCCAACCAACCACCGGGTTGTCACCACGGTGCTCTATGACGCGATGCGCCCCGGGAGCACCGGATGGTAATCCGGTGGTTGATCCAGTGCCGCCAACCAACCACCGGGTTGTCACCATGGTGCTCTATGACGCGACGATGCCCGAGGTGCCAAAAATCGTCCCGGCGCGCCGCGATCGCAACCCGGCGATTACTCGGACCGGCTCCTACCTTCGCTTTTTGTAGAAGATGGACGGCAAAGCGGCCTGCGGGCAAGTGCGACATTCCGGATTGACATTCCATGATTATTATGTCATATTGCATCAGGTATGACATATTAAGTGGATTATGACATGAATGCACCGGCAACGATTAACCTTCGAGTACAACAGGGCGGGCGAATCATCATTCCGGCATGGGCCCGCAAACAGTTGGATCTGCGGATCGGCACCAGCGTGGTTTTGAATGTTCAGGCAGATTACGCCACGATCATCAGTCCGCGGGCCGCGCGACACCGGGCGTGCCGACGGGTGCGGCGTTACCTGCACGGCAGCGCAAGTCTCAGCGGTGAACTGATGGCCGAGCGGAAGCGGGATGCACGGCGTGAGTAAGGTGAACATCATCGATGCATCGGCGGCTTTGGCGTACATGCAGGGGGAAAAGGGCGCTGAAGTAATGGACGAAGCGCTGGATCAATGTCCGTCATGGATAACCGCGGTGAATTATTGCGAAATTCTGGGCAAACTCATGGAAAAGGGTTTGCCGCAGACGGAAGCCCGTATCGCGGCGGCGGATTTGGGGTTGGAAATCATTGATTTCAACCAAGATCTCGCTTTCCGGGCCGCAGCCCTGCGTCAAACCACGAAAGCTATAGGCGCTTCACTGGGTGACAGAGCGTGCCTGGCTCTTGCCGAGCAGGCGGCGGAAACCGGCAAGGTTCCCGTCGTATATACAGCTGAGCGAGCCTGGACCAAGCTGAAGTGGCGGTTCAAGATTATTCTGATCCGGCATGGCCAGCCATAGCCGGCCAAAATGCTGCGGAGGCGATGATTTGAAGCGCCGGCGCTGCTAAATGCGCAACGCCGGATGCCGGTCGCTCCTTACTTCCGTTTTTCTTTGCGGACGGGGGCGGTTTGGCTGAAGTGTACGGTGATGGGCTTCCATCGGAATGCTGCCTCGCCGGGGTTTATGGCGGGTGGGAATTCGCCGGGGCTGGAAATTGTGCAACCGGTCGGCCCGGTGGTGTATCTGAATGGCTTACCGGTAAAAGGGTCGTGGGGAATCAACGCAATGAACTTCGGGGCAAGCTCTCCGAGGCGGGCCGGGAACCGGCCGGCAGTCTTCCGGTAGCCGGCCAGCGCGAATCCCAGGCGGACCATGCGCCACCGCGCAATGGATCGGGCGTGCGGCGTGGTTATGGGGGCTTGCATTGCTTCAAAGTAGGCAGCCACAGCTTCGGCGATACCCGTTCCGTGATATTTGCGCCGCCAAGCGAATTCAAGGGAACTGATCGCGGTGGCCGATGCCAACAGATGCTTAAGTCTTAGGGCTGCGACTACCTGATCCTGAAGATGGTTAAATAACCGTGCGGCTTTTGCGCACTGATCTGGCGTCCACTTGTTCCCTTGCGGCCATATTGGAACCCCCATTCGGGCCAATTCCGCAGACCCTCCGGTCTCCGCCGCAATTTGAAACATGCTCAGCATTCCCCAGCGATTTGTTGTATCCCAATCCACTGCGAGAGAATGTGTTTCATGAAAGCGCAATATCTTTGCCAAGTATGAACGCAGTTGTGACGCTGAGAGATTTCCATACTTGGCAAGAGACAACTCGGCACCGCATAGCATTTTCGGGCTGAACCCGTCGAAAAACCTGAAACGGGACATGCCCTCCTGCGGCAACAGTGCGATAAACCGATGGGCCGCCAGCAAATCCGACTCGCAGCGGTGAATGTGGCCATGATGCAGTTCCAACATCGCGCGAAACATCAATCCCCGCAACGGGGATCCCAGGAAGTTGCCTATGAAGAGTTGCCCGCGTTCCGCGTAAGACATACTCCGGTTCGTTCCAGGCCGCGGGCACAAAGGAATAAATAGCCTGGGGCGTCGCGTTGCTACGGCGGCCACATCCCAGACGCCGCCGTTGACAGCCAACCACGCCGCTACCCACGGGTTGGCGCGGGCGGACCAAGGTGCCGAGCCTAAGGCGAATGGCAAGATGGGCGGAGGCTTGACCAGCGAGCCGTCTGGCATGCGGACGTTCGGAATGGCCGTCTTATCGGCTTTCTGGCAAAAAATCCAGAATCGCACATATTTAAGGCCGACGAGGTCTGACCGCGAAATGCCCAGTGCTCGGCGGCAGGCTCTGCCCCAATTCTTATCTGGGTAAACGAATAACGAGCCGGGGTGCTTAAAAGTACTATGGTAGCCGAGAAAGGTTTGCGGACGCCCCAAAATCAACAGCGGAACAGCCGCGTTGTTTTGCGGTGTCACACCCTTGCCAAATCTCTGGTTGAACGCCGCCACGTAATCCACGCCCCCATCCTTATTTAACGGGCCGGTAAGGCGAGTCGTGGCATAGTCGATGGGAAGGGGCGATTTGGGTAGGACATGCACGGCCTTGGCTGGCGTTTGCCCACTCTTCAAGACCACCGGCACAATGATTGCTGCCATTGCCACGGTCACAACTGCCGCCGTGGCGATGGCCGGGATATGGGCGGTGTGGAGGGCGATGCTGCGAGCGGCGTGGGTGGCGGTCAGACTGAGAGGTACGTTGCCGCTGATGCCTTGTAACACTGTTCCTAACAACCCGCTGGGTGCGGTTCCGGCGCTGGTGGTCAGCAGGCTTGCCAGCGCTATGCTGTCCATGGAGATATTTTTCCGGGCCATGATCTGGCGTAATTTCTCTACCGCCCGGCTGGTGCGTTTTTCTGCTGCCGCTTCGGATATTTGCCAGTGCTCCGATACTTCACGGGCGGTGTGACTTTGGAAGAATCGGCCTACCAGAATATCACGTTCGGCGGTGGAAAGTTTCTGCATGGCAGCGTCCAGCGCCAAGAGCTGTTCGGTCCTGGATTCCGCCGCGTCATCGGACGGGCGAGTTTCTTCACTTCGCATGGCCGCCGCCTTTCGCTCGCGTAGCTTTCGTCGGTGTTCTGATTTTCTTATTTCACTGCATGCATAATACGTGGTTCGCACCAGCCAGGAGCCGACATGCTGATTTTTGTTGAGAATATGTTGCCGCTTCCGCCACAAGATCAGAAAGACTACTTGCGTGGCATCGTGCGCCAGGTCAGAGTCGGCCAATTGGCGGCGGGCGATACTGTAAACCCAGCCGATATGCTCGGCGACGCGGTGTTCAAATGAACATGTTTCGTATGGTTGGGCAGCTTTCGCCTGATCGGCCTGTATTGTTATAGGCTGTGCGTCGTGGTTCATAGCGCTCCCGGAATCAGTTCTCATGGTTATATGGCCGCCGCTGGAAATTCCGGACATATTTTACGGCGATTCTCCATGCAGCGTGAGACCGTGATAAAAAAGTCCGCACCGGATTGGCATACTATAACAGTCTGGGTAACTCGTTATAATAGCAGTGCGATTACTCGGACAGGCTCCTATTGAACATTGGATCAGGAAAAGAGTTGCCCTATGACTGTAACTTCTGTTAATAACAAGCCGGCGGCTGAAATACCGGTAAAGCATTCTGCCGGCAAAACGACACTTAATACGTTAAAAATCATGCGGCAGTCACAAAGGCCGATTGCCATGCTGACGTGCTATGATTTTCCAACCGCCAAAATTTTAGCCACCTGCGGCGTGCCGGTTCTGCTGGTGGGGGATTCCGCCGCCACGACGGTACTGGGTGAATCTTCCACGATTCATGCCACGATGGATTTTATGGTTCTGCTGACCCGTGCGGTGCGGCGCGGAGCGCCGGAGGTATTTTTGATGGGGGATATGCCGTTTGGCAGCTATGCCACGGTGGAATCCGCGGTAGGTAATGGAAAAAGGTTTCTGGCGGAGGCCGGTGCAGATTGCGTGAAACTGGAATGCGATCTGCGGCATGAAAGCATTGTGCGGGCGATGACCATGGCGGGCATTCCGGTTTGTGCGCATCTGGGCCTGTTGCCGCAACGGGCTGTGCAGCAGGGGGGCTATCGGTATCAGGGCCGCACAGAGCAGGAAGCGGATCGTCTGGTGCGGGAAGCTGTGGCCATGGAGCAGGCGGGTGCGGAACTGCTGCTGTTGGAAGCGGTTCCGGACCGGGTGAGTCAGCGGATTGTCGAAGCGGTGGACTGCCCGGTGCTGGGGTGCGGGGCGGGGCCAAGCTGCCATGGGCATGTACTGGTCTTGCATGATATGCTGGGCTATACGGAAAAGGTGCCGCGGTTTGTCGAGCGTTTTGGCACCGTTACGGCGGCGGTGGCGGAGGCGGCCAGTGCCTATGTGCAGGCGGTGGAAACGCGGGCCTATCCGCAGGTTCGCCATCAATATGGCGTAAAGGAGTCGTAAGTCATCAGTTCGCCGGTATTTTTTCTCTCCGCAGCTGAGCACAGCGGCGATGCCCTGGGAGCCGCCTTGATAGAGGCGTTGCGCGGAGAATTTCCCAAAGCCCGTTTTATTGGCATCGGCGGACCGAAAATGGCCAAGGCCGGATGCCATATATTTGCTGACCCAACCAAAAATTCAGCCATGTTGGTGGGGGCGCTGGCACAGATCGGTTACTGGTTGGACCTGCTGAAGCGGATGAAAAAGGAATTGGCGCTTGATAAACCCGACGTGATTATCCCCATTGATTCCCCCACGGTGAATTTACGCATCGCCCGGTTGGGCCAAAAATTGGGCATTCCAGTCTGCTATTACGTAGCCCCGCAACTCTGGGCCTGGGCACCCTGGCGCATTAAAGGGGTGCGTGCCACGGTCGATAAGCTCTGCTGCGTTCTGCCTTTTGAGCAACAGTATTTCGGTCATCAAGGGGTCAGTACGGTGTATGTGGGGCATCCATTGTTTGATCAAGCGGCCAATCGGCCGGAATCTGATCCGGAAACGCTTAAACCGCCGTTACCCAATGCCCCGCTACGTATAGCGTTGCTGCCGGGGTCGCGCAAAGCGGAAATTGCCGCAAATTTTCCGCCCATGCTTGAAACATTTCTGGCCATACGTGGCAAGTTTCCGGGTATTGCGGCGGCGGCAGCGGCAGCGGATGCGGACCGAGGGTGGCAAATCCGGAATATTCTGCCACGGTATGGTGCCAAAATTGATGTTCGCACGGGCGCTACGGACGCCATAATTCGATGGGCTGATCTGGTTATTACATGCAGTGGGACGGCTACTCTGCAAATAGCGCGGCATCATAAGCCCATGATTGTGTTGTATCGTGTGGCATGGTGGAAGTGGAATCTGGTGGGGCGGTTTTTAATTCAAAGCAAATTCCTGTGCCTGGTAAATATCCTTGCGGATCGTGAATTAGTTCCGGAATTTATGCCATTTTATGGTCCGGTCCAACCCGTTATCGACGCCGCCTGCGATTTATTATCCCGCCCGGACAAGCGGGAGGCCATGTCGCAGGAATTATCCGCCCTCACCGCCCCGATGGCGGCATATTCAGATCAAATGCCTGCGGCGCGGCGCGTGGCACTGGAAGTTGCACACCTTATGGCAATTCGTTAAGACGTGCTATAATCGTTAGCTTGAACTTTGGTAAGGGATGTGGTGAGGAGAAGTGGACTAATGACACAGACAAGTTTATCACCTCTTACAGTAACGCCGTCGCCGGTAGTTTATTCCCCTGGGCCAGCCGCACGGTTATCGGTCCATGGAAAATTTTTATGCTGCAACGATGAGCCGTTTCTTATAAAAGGCGTCACTTACGGCCCATTTCGCCCGGAGGCCAATGGGTGTGAATACCACACCGCTGAACAGGTAGACGCTGATTTTTCCATGATGGCCGAACACGGCATAAACGCGGTACGGGTATACACGGTTCCGCCCCGCTGGCTGTTGGATGCGGCTCAACGGCATGGTCTGCACGTGTTTGTGGGATTGCCATGGGAACAGCACATCGCCTTTCTGGATCACCCGCGAACGCGGAATTCCATTATGGAGCGCGTGCGCCAGGGCGTGCAGCAGTGCGCCGGGCACCCGGCTTTACTGGCGTTCGCGATCGGCAATGAAATTCCCGCGCCTATTGTCCGCTGGTACGGGTATCGGCGCATAGAGCGATTCCTCAAACAACTTTACAGCGTAGCTAAGGAAGTTGATCCTGCGGCGCTGGTTACGTATGTCAATTATCCCACCACAGAATACTTGTATCTGCCCTTTCTGGATTTCATGGCAATGAATGTATATCTGGAAGATAAGCAGAAACTGCGCAAATATATCAGCCGCTTGCACAACATTGCAGGTGACAAGCCCCTGCTGCTGGCGGAAATCGGGTTAGACAGTTTATCCAAAGGAGAATTCCAGCAGGCCGGCACGCTGGGGTGGCAAATTCGCACCGTGTTTAAAAGCGGCTGCGCGGGGACTTTTCTGTTTGCCTGGACCGATGAATGGTATCGCGGCGGAAGTGAAATTACCGGCTGGGAGTTCGGACTTACGACACGTGATCGTCGGCCCAAGCCTGCTCTGACGGCGGCCCAGGATGCCTTTTCAAAATTGCCGTTCCGGGTTGATGCGAAATGGCCGAAAGTTTCCATCGTCATTTGCAGTTACAACGGCTCGCGTACCATTCGCTTTTGCCTGCAGGGCGTTTCCCAGTTGCGCTATGCAAATTATGAAGTCATCGTCGTGGATGACGGCTCAACCGATGGGCTGGCGGAGATGGTGCGGGAATATCCCGTGAAATTAATTCAATCCAAAAACAAGGGCCTAAGCAACGCCCGCAATCTTGGCCTGGAAGCTGCTACCGGGGAAATTGTTGCGTACCTTGATGATGACGCCTGCCCCACGCCATACTGGCTGCATTTTCTGGTGGAAACCTTCCGCACTGGAAAATATGTGGGAGTAGGGGGGCCGAACATTGCACCGCCCGGTGATGCGGATATTGCCGATGCAGTCGCCCATTCCCCCGGCGGCCCGATGCATGTTTTGTTAAGCGATACAGAGGCGGAGCACATTCCCGGCTGCAACATGGCGTTTATGACGCAATCCTTGCGGGCGGTCGGAGGTTTTGACCCGCTATTTCGAATTGCCGGTGATGATGTGGACGCCTGCTGGCGGCTGCAGTCGCGCGGCTGGCACTTAGGCTTCAGTCCGGCGGCAGTGGTGTGGCATAAGCGCCGCAATTCGCTGCGCGCTTATTGGCGGCAACAGTTGAATTACGGTAAAGCTGAAGCCATGCTGGAACGGAAATGGCCGGAAAAATATAACGCCTTTGGCCATATCGCCTGGCGCGGGCGGCTTTATGGCCGCGGGCTGTGGCAGTTTCTTAACTGGGGACGCCGCCGCATATATCATGGCTCCTGGGGAGGCGCGTTGTTTCAAAGCGTTTACCACGGCTCACCGGGCGTTCTGATGTCGCTGGCCATGACGCCGGAATGGTATCTGGCGGTGCTGATGTTAAGCGTGATGTTTATGGTGGGCTTCTACTGGCATCCGGTCGTACTGGGGGTGCTGCTTGTGGCCGCCCTTGCTGCGACCGTTACTCAGGCGATTATCGGGGCGTTTTACTGCCGTTTTGACGAGATCCCCCGCACGCGAAGGGCCGTGCTGAAATTGCGGCTTCTGACCATGTGGTGTTATCTCATTCAACCGGTGGCGCGTTTGCGCGGTCGGTTGTCACGTGGTTTATCCCCGTGGCGTATGCGGTTTCCCAGTGGTCTGGATATTCCTGTGCCGCGGGAATTTGTTCTGTGGAGTGAAGCATGGCGCAGTGCGGAAGATCGCCTGGCTGATCTGGAAACTTTCCTTAAACAGGAAGGGATGTGTGTGCAGCGCGGCGGTGATTTTGACCGCTGGGATTTGGCGTGCCGCAGCGGCACATTTGGCTCCTCGCGCATTCGGTTGACCATTGAAGAACATGGTAACGGGCGGCAGTTGGCCCGCTTGCGAACCTGCCCGACATTTCCGCGCGTTATTCTGGTCATTCTTGTGACGTTAACGGCCCTGGGCATTTTTGATCTTGGGGCACGCAGTTGGCCCGGCGCTATTCCCATGCTGGTAGTGGCCGCAGCGCTGGCGCTACGGGTGTCAATGGATGCCGGCGCGGCGTTGGCGGTCATATTCAAATACATCCGTCAGAACCGTCCCGGTGAATGCGAAGTCAGGAATGATCCATGAACGTGCCGGCTCAAACGGTCCGACCCGTCCGGGCTGGCGCTATGCGCACGGCCACGCGACTGCTGGCTTTGTGCATTGGCGGCGAAGGGCGAACAGCCAGTATCGGTATGCTGTTGATGCTGACAGGATCCGTTTTGGGGCTGTTGCAGCCGTGGCCGCTGAAATTCATTATGAATGTGGTTGCTACGAAATCCGCACCGCCCGCTTTTCTGGTCTCCGCCCAAAATTTTATCGCCCACGTCATTCCCATTGGTAACAACAAACTCGCCCTGATCGGATTGTTATGCCTGGCATTGCTGCTTATCAGCCTGACCAGCGCGGCGATAAGCGTTCTAAGCACCTGGCTGCTGGTTTCAGCCGGCCTGCGCATGGTCTTTAAACTTCGCTGCCGCATTTTTGAACATATTCAGCGCCTGCCGCTAAGTTACCATGATGGTACCACCGTCGGTGACTCGTTATACCGCATTACCTGGGATACCTATTCGGTGCAGGCCCTGTTTAATGAAGGATTGGTGCCCAGTATATCATCGAGCATCACGCTGGTGGGCATTGCGATTGTCATGGTCGGGCAGGATTGGGGAATCGCGGTGGTAGCGCTGATTATCGGCTGCGTGCTGTTAGTGCTGGTGCGTCGCCTGGAAAAGCCTACTACCGAGCTATCCACACGTGTGCATGAGAATGAAAGCCGCGTCAGTACGCGCGTGACGCAGACCCTGGGCGGTATTCGTGCGGTGCAGGCCTTTGGCCGCGAGGCCCATGAATCCAAGCGCTTTGCCCATCAGGCCAGCGAAAGCCTGAAAGCCAGTTTGCGACTGACGGTTCTGCAAACCGCCAGTCAAAGTGCGGTGGCGGTTTTGTTCGCCTGCGGAACTGCCGCAATTATATGGATGACGGCGCGCCGCGTGATCGCCGGTCGGTTATCACCGGGCGATATTGTCCTGATGGTGGGTTACACGGCCCTGCTGTTTAAGCCGCTGGAAACGCTGGCCTATACCGCATCATCCATTCAGGGTTCGGTGGCCGGGGCACACCGGGTTTTTGAAATTCTGGATAAAAAATCATTGATCAGTGATTCGCCCCACGCGGCGGCGATAAAAACGCCGGTGCGCGGGAAAATTCAGTTTGATCATGTCACATTCGGATACAAGCCCGATCAAAGCGTCTTACGCGACATCGACTTGACACTTCCGGCCGGTAGCTCTGTGGCCGTGGTAGGGCCATCGGGCGCGGGAAAAACAACGCTGGCATCTCTGATTGTGCGCTTTTATGATCCGGTTCACGGGCGGATATTGCTGGATGGCTGCGACCTGCGCGACATTACGCTGGCGTCTTTGCGCCGGGAGATTGCCATCGTGCCGCAGGATCCGGTACTTTTTGATGTCAGTATTTACGAAAATATTGCCTATTCCCGTCCGGCGGCCACAATTGAAGATGTCCATGCCGCCGCCCGCGCTGCCGGAGCCTGGGATTTTATTCAGGCATTGCCGGCGGGTTTTGATACACTGATCGGAGAACGCGGCGTGATGCTTTCCGGCGGACAGCGGCAACGGTTGTCTTTAGCGCGCGCGTTCCTGAAAGATGCTCGTATTGTCGTGCTCGATGAGCCAACTACTGGTCTGGACGCTCAAACCGAATCAGATGTTTTAGCGGCGCTTAAGCGGCTGATGGCGGGCCGCACGACGATCATCATTGCCCATCACCTGCATACGGTACGGTATGTGGATCAGATTATTGTGCTGCAGGGTGGAGCGTTAATTCAAACCGGCACGCACGATCAACTGCTGGAGCAGGACGGGCTGTACCGCCATCTTTATAACTTACAACATCAACCGCATCTGCAATCGGCGGGGGTTCCATGAATACCCAAGGCGAGAGTTCGACGACACCATGGGATGGCGGAGCGCTGCCCGAGGGAGTTTTAGTCGGCGAAGATACCCGCATCATCGGTCACGCTGCGTTTCGCAGATTTCGCGGCCGAACCCCCGATGCTTTGGTCATTGGTGATCACGCAACCATGGACGGGGTGCAATTTTCCGTGGGGCCGGCGGCTCGGATTAACATTGGCCATTACTGCTGTTTCACCGGCACCGTGCTGATGTGTGAACTGTCCATATCCATTGGCAGTTATGTGCTGATTGGATGGAATGCGGTTATCGCAGATAGTGATTTTCATCCTATTGCCCCCGTAGAAAGAATTCTGGACGCGGTGGCCTGTTCGCCGGCTGCCACGGTGCCGCGACCCAATGTGCTGACGGCGGCAGTGGTCATTGAGGATGATGTGTGGATCGGGCCTAATGCCACGATTTTTAAGGGTGTGCATATCGGCAAAGGAGCCTGGATCGGGCCGGGCAGCGTGGTAACACGCCATGTTGCGGCGGGCACGCGTGTGGCCGGCAATCCGGCGCGTCCGATGGAGGCCTTATGACCGGCCGCGCGATACCGGGAGACTGGCATCCCGGATACATTCCGGACAATGCCATCGTGGGTGACGGTGCGTATGTACAAACGTCCTGGAGTTTTCATCTGTCCCGCAGCCGGCGGGATCAGGCAATCATGCTGGGAGAAAACAGCTCGATTTATATGGGCTGCATGTTTGATATGGGCATCGACGCGGTACTGAATGTGGGAGCGTACAGCCTGCTTAACGGCCTGTGGCTGATTTGCGATCGGAGAGTGACCATTGGCACGCATTGCCTGGTGTCGTGGAATGTGGTCGTGATGGACAATTTCCGTGCCCCGGAAGATATTCCGTCGCGCCGGCGCATGCTGGAGGCTTTTGCCGCCGGGCGCAACCATCCGCTGCCGGTGCCCGTAAACCCCCGCCCGGTGGTCATTGGCAATAACGTATGGATTGGTTTTGATTGCTGCATATTACCGGGCGTGCGCATTGGTGACGGCAGCATCATCGGTGCGCGATCGGTGGTGGATGGCGATATACCCCCGTACTGTATTGCCGCCGGCAATCCGGCGCGGATCATTCGGTTCCTGCAGGAAAAGGAGGACACCCTTGGACGACACAACCAAACCTAAAATAATTGTTTTCGGAATTCTGTTCTGGTATCCGCTGGCCGGGGTGACCTATCAATTTCTGCACTTTATGCTGGGCCTGCGGAAGCTGGGGTATGACCCTTATTATGTGGAAGATTCCGCACGGTGGGTCTATGTCCCCGCTCTGGGTGATTGTTCTCCCGACGCTGCCGCAAACATAGATACGGTGGCTCCCATTCTAAGCCGGCACGGTCTGGCGGACCGCTGGGCATTTCGCGGGAATTATGAAGGCGGAAAATGCTATGGCATGACCGACTCACAGATCACCGAGCTGTACCGGACCGCAGATGTGATGATCAACGTTACCGGAGCGCAGGAACTGCGGGAAGAACATCTGCGTTGTCCCGTACGCGTCTATCTGGAGACCGATCCGGTCGAATCACAAATTCGTATTTCCCAGAATGATCCAAGAACGCTGGCCACGCTGGATCAGTATACGCACCATTTTACTTACGGGGAAAATCTGGGTTATCCGGATTGCGGGCTTCCCGCAGGGCGCTACAATTGGCGGCCCACGCGCCAGCCGGTGCTGCTGGATTTATGGGAACCCGTGCCGGCGATTCCCGGTGCACCGTTCAATACCATTGCGACGTGGAAAAACAAGGGAAAGGATATCGTCTTTAACGGCGAGACTTACTACTGGTCAAAGGACCGTGAATTTCTCAAATTTATTGATTTACCGAAGCGCTGCACCGCGGGATTTGAACTGGCAACCAGCGCCGATGCCCCAACGCAAAACATGCTCAAATCCAATCAATGGCGCGTTGCCGATCCCGTGACGGTTTCGCGGGATATGGAACGCTATCGAAATTACATCCGGCAATCCCGCGGAGAATTTACGGTGGCCAAAGACCAGAATATCCGGCTCAAAAGCGGCTGGTTCAGTGATCGCAGCGCCTGTTATCTGGCGGCGGGGCGGCCGGTGATTAATCAGGAAACCGGCTTCAGTAACCATCTGCCCGTGGGACAGGGATTGTTTTCTTTTCAGACCATCGGTGATATTCTTAAGGCCGTTGAAGCAATTAATTCCGATTACCCCGGCCAATGCCGGGCGGCCCGGGACATTGCCCAGCACTACTTTTCCGCGGAAAAAGTTTTGAAGAATGTCATGGATCAAATCGGATGCTGAATTCTAATGGCACTGTAAGGCCCCGGGGAACCCAAAAAGAGTTAATTATTAATGCCGATGATTTTGGCTTAAGCACCGAAACCAACCGTGGCATTATTCAATGTCGTCAGCACGGTGTTTTGACCAGCGCCAGCCTCATGGTGCATGCACCCGCGGCCCGGCACGCGGTGCAATATGCCGTAGATGATCCCGGACTAAGCGTGGGGTTGCATATTGATCTGGGGGAATGGGCGCTGCATGATCATCAGTGGATACAGACGCGATTTGTGGTGCCCTTGGATACCCCATCCGCCGTGCGCGATGAAATTGCATATCAGCTTGCGACGTTCAGAGATTTAACCCAGCGGAATCCCACACATCTGGATTCCCATCAGCACACGCATCAGCGGCCACTGATAAGAGCGGCGATGGAGGAATTGGCTGCGCAGATGGGAATTGTGCTAAGGGGCACTGGTATGCAGGTTCGTTTCTGGGGCGCGTTTTTCGGGCAGGATGAACATCTGCTTCCGAGGCCGGAAAATGTTTCCATCGCGAATCTCATCACGCTGTTAAACAACCTCCAACCCGGTGTTACCGAGTTAAGCTGCCATCCGGGCCTTGATGATCAATTAGATTCAAATTATCGCGAGCCTCGGATCTCGGAAGTTCAGACGCTCTGTGATCCACTGGTCCGCCGAGTCATTGAAGACTTGGGAATCAAATTAACCTCGTTTTTGGCTGTTCGCCAAGGCCACGCAGGCGGAGGATCTACAGATTACACCGATGGACACGGATTAACGAACGACGGCGCTTCGCTTAGGGAATAATGAGTAATGAATAAATTATTGGAAGTTTCAAATTTCTAGAATCAGTATTGGGCAGTAATTGCAGTGTTGATCAGTACATTCAGTATTGGCGATGGGGTGGAAAATGGGACAGATGGCGGGTTTGCGGGTTTTTCGGGTTGGGGTATGGCGGGGGAGCGTGCGTACACAGAGTTCATTTTGTTTCGGTACGTTTGGCGGTCCATGGCTGGCGGGGTATGATTTACGCGTCAAAACAACTTCGGCCTTTTTTCAGGCGGGTTATGGTTGCACTGAACGAACAATTTCACCACAACGACATGCCGTCGCGGTTACAGGTTACGGGGGCGGGACGAGTATTCAGGAGTTGGGAGTTAGGAGTTAGAAGGCTTTGGAAGCGCTGCGCCGCTGAATGCGAGGTGCCGGAGGCCGGTTACGGGTTACAGCGGGTCGGAATATCTGTGGATTTCCGCATTGATCACGGACCACGGATCAAGAATTTAGCGGCTCCGATGAATTACTCATTGATCATTGCTCATTGATATTTGAGCGCGGTGCTGGCACAGATTACGCTTGGGGGATTGCCTACCAGGGCAACGGGTACAACAGCATACCCGGTGCCGCGCCGAATGAAATATTGTTCGCAGCGCCCGTTTTAAAGGCCGGCGTGAAAGCCGCGCAGGGCTTTCACCGCTTTGACAGTCCCGCACACTTCAAGATTCTGAAGATACGCGTCCACACCCATTGGCGGGGCCTTGAGAGATAGACGGTGGCGGCGGGCAGCGCGGCATACCAAATCGGGCACCGTCTCGACCAGAACGCGAATGAAATCGTCCGGACCCCGAGGTTCGATGTCGTACTGCTCTAGCGCCAACACAGGAAAATGTTTGAGGTTAAAGGTTACAATCACGCTGGCTCGACAATGGATCGCAGCAGCCAATACGTGAAGATCGGACTGGTCCGGCAACGCAAGGTCAGTAATTCGGTGTTCGAATCCCGATACCAAGGAATCAGCGGCGTTCTGGTTCATCAAATCGCGGATTCGCTCAGCCTGTCGCCGCGTTATATCAGGCCGATGCTTCAGTAACGCCCGCATCCACTCTTCGTGCACCGGGTTGCTCCACCGCGCTAGAAACAAGCCGTCGGCAGCCATGTACATCAACAGGCTGCGTAGTGCCGCGGGGTACAGGACGCACGCATCAAAAAACACAACAGGGGCCGAGTAAGCCATTAAATTAAGCCCAGCTTTTGATCAAGTGCCGATAGTTTTGATAATGTCTTCAAGCGGCGGCGGATCAGCTGTTTTTTATACGCCAAGGCATCCTCAAGCAGTATGCGCCGATGGCTTCCAACTGTGTGGAACGGAATCAGCCCAATTTCCAATTGTGATATTAGAAATGGCCGCGAAACATGGAGCAGGTCGGCAGCCGCCTGCGTTGTCAATTCGCTGTGCAGGGGAAGGGACGCGACTTTTCGCCCCTGTGCCATTTGCTCCAGCACGTCCACCAATACTTGCGCCGCAGAAGTGGGTATCCGGATTGAGGGGCCTGACTTCGCTTTGAGTCGGATTTCCACCGCCAGTTTTTCGGCGCGTCCCTGGGCCAGCACGGAACGAAGTCGGCGTCCAGCCTGCCGCGCCAAATCTGATTCGCCGCCAATGTGATGCCTTGTCGGTAATGTTTTCACCAGTGTACGCATATCGACTTTTCACTCCTTTGTGATTGGCCAGATTAACATCTAATCGAAATAAACGCAACCTTATGTCGCACCCCATTGTGGAGGGTCATCCAGTGGGGAATGTGGACCCGAGTGGGACGCAGTCTTCCGACGTACATCCATTGGTACAGCCGTCCACTGGTGCCGGCGCGGCCGCAGCCGCGACAATCCCGGCAGGCGATCCGGGCGTGTTTTTCGCTGGGGTGGGCGGGGGTGTCATAGGCGGTGGCATGGGGCGGGTGGGCGAGATTCCGAGTTTTAGTGCATTCCTGGGATATTTTGGCCAAATTGGCGAATTATTTAAATTACCGGCGGTTTAAGCCGATAACTTAGGCTGGCGAGCGATTGCCTGGACAGGTTTCCGGGTTAATTTTGCGGCCTGCGGCGGTAATGAAATGCCTGATGAAATTGTAAGTTATCCGCTTTTCTGGAAAAAAGTTCGGCGTCTGCCCACGGAGCCGGAAAAATTTGTCCAATCGGCCTTACAGCTTGCGGCATGGACCGCCGGTGCGCGTGGGGCGGCATTGGCCACTATGGATCCGGATGGCTGGTGGCGCTATTCGCATTTTTACGGCCTGCCGCAAAGCGCGCAGGGGAAGCTCATGCACGTTCGCATGTCTATGCAACATGCGGTGCCAATGCTAAGTCCCGCGGAAAATCGTGAACTTTTTATTCGGGATTATGCGGCACAGACTGATGCGCTGCCCGAACTTATTGTCGCAGGCACCCGATCTCTCTGGTATACCCCCCTGCATGGACGAAAAGCCGGCAATTGGGGAATTCTGGCGATGGAATGGAATGAGCTGCAAAAAGGGGCACCTATTGGTTGGCAGCGTCAGGGGCTGCGTCTGTTGGCCAAGATGCTGGCTCTGGCCATGGAAAGCGGGGAGGCGCAGAAGCAGGCCAAACGCATGACGCGCTTATACGATGCGCTGGCTGCCGTGCAGCGCGCGGTCCTTGGCGGGCATGAAGGCTTTTTTGCGGCGTTTTGTACCGCCGCAACGCAACAAGGCGGTTTCCCGCTGGCCTGGGTGGGGGTGCGCCGAGGTGATGTCATTGAACCCATGGCGCATGCGGGGCGCGCCAGCGAATTTGTTGCCCAATCATTGGGACAGGCCCCTATTTCCGCGGATCGGCGTGATGAAACCGGACGCAGTCCCGCGGCTGAAGCGTGGCGGCGCGGCGAACTGGTTGTCGTGAATGATTTTATTACCGATAGCCGCATGGCACCCTGGCGGGACGCCGCGACAAAGCACGGCTTGCAATCTCTGGCTGCGGTTCCGGTGCGGATTGCCGGGCGCGTGGAAGCGGTGCTGGTGCTTTATGAAGATCACTGCATGGCGTTTGGCCCGCGGGAGCGCGATCTATTGATTCGGTTTGCGGAAGATATTGCCTTTGGCTTAAAGCGCCGGGATGAACAGCGGCAAATTTCCCACCAGGCAACACATGATATGCTCACGGGACTTCCCAATCGCGAACTGGCGATGGACCGCCTGGCGCAGGGGGCAGCCGATGCCCGGCGGCGGCAGCGTTTAATGGCGGTGGGAATTCTCGATCTGGACGGGTTTAAGCAGATTAACGATTTGTATGGGCATGGGGCCGGTGATGTGCTGCTGCAAACGGTCGCGGAACGCTTGCGGCCCTGCATTCGTGACAGCGATACGCTGGCCCGGCTGGGTGGTGATGAATTTCTGATTATTCTTCCCGGCCTGGAATGTGACTCGGTTGTGTTACCCATTATTGATCGGCTATTAGCGGAAATTCACCGGCCGTTTGTCATCGGCGGTCAGACGCATACGGGCATCAGCGGCAGCCTGGGGCTGACCCTTTGTCCCATGGATGACGCCACGCCGCAGGATCTTTTGCGGCACGCGGATATCGCACTTTATGAAGCCAAAGGTGCCGGCAAGGATCGGTATAACTTCTTTAATCACACCATGGAAAGCGAAATGCGCCGCAAGGAGGAAGTGCGAGAATTTCTGGTCAATTATCTCAAGGATCAGGACCCGGTTCTTTATTTCCAGCCCATCGTGGATTTGCGCTCCGGAAAACTGCGCGGAATGGAAGCTTTGTCGCGGGTAAAGCGCGACGGCAAGATTCTGAATCCCGGGGAATTCCTCTCGGCCATTGAAGGCACGCATCACCTGTTAACCTTTGATCGCCGCGTACTGCAACAGGCTTGCGCCCAGATTCAGAAGTGGCACGGCACGCCGCTGGCTGTCCCCGTATCGGTGAATCTGGCTCCGATCTTTCTGCGCGATCATAAGAGTCTGGCCTTTTTGGAGGGTTTGCTGGCGCAATATCCGGAGGCCCGCGGACGGTTGCATCTGGAAATTCTGGAAAGTGCCGCCGAGCGCGATCTTAATGATCTGGACGATTTTCTCACCGGTGCCCGCAAATTGGGCTTGCCGGTGCTGCTGGATGATTTCGGCACGGGTGCTTCGTCGCTGGTGCACCTGGAGCGCATTGAGTGCTATGCGGTAAAAATAGATCAGCGGTTTGTTCGTGGCATGTGGGCCCGTTACGAAAACCATGCCATTATCACCTCGTTAGCGGAATTTTGTCGCATCACTCATCGGGAACTGGTGGCGGAAGGTGTGGAAAGTCCGGAACTGGGTTTAATTCTCCTGGCCGGCGGCCTGGGCAGTATGGCGCAGGGATATGCCATCGCCAAGCCCATGCCGCCGGAGGAAATGGTGGATTGGCTGACCCAGTGGAAGGCCCCGTCGCTATGGACGCAGGCGGGAAATTTCCCGATGCTGGATAAAGCGCTTCCCTGTATTTTGCCCCACCTTCGATTGCTGGCGGACCTGCGCGTGCGCAAGCCGAATACACATTTTGAAAAGGCAGAACCGGTCCCAAGCAATAGCGCCCGTACCGCCGGGCGGACAAATCTTCCGCAGCCTGACCAGGGTGATACGCTGGAAAAATCACTACGGGCGCTAGCGTGTCCGGCGGCTTTCATCGACAAGGCGTTGAAACAGGATAGTGCATGGCACCGGGCCTTTGCCAAAGCCAACCAGTCGCTGATAGAATCGGGATCGCTGGCGGATGCCGTGATTGCTGATATGGATAGAAAAACCTTAACTTTATTGCACACGCTATGCAAATTTCAAGCCCACCGGGGCCATGCAAATACGGGATCAATGCAACTGGCAGAGGCGTGATCCGTGGTGGGGAAATGTTGGATAGAACGTTCTATTTTTGTGATGGGGAAATAACAGCATGATAGACAGGCCAACGAATATGCTGCCGTCGAGATCAAGGGGACTTTGGGGTAAAAATGTGTCGCGGAACGTCAGGCGAAATGACCTGATCACGGAAGCATTTCGGGCCTTAAAAACGGTCACGTCCGTTTTTATCGGCTTCGCTGTTCCATTTTCATGCCAATACCGACTATAATGGTCTGGAACGTCGCTTCCGGCGGAATGATCCCTCCGGTGGCTTTATATAAGGAAATTTCATGGCGGACTCGCAGCAAGACCCTTCAAGAGGCCCTTCACGGGAAGGTGGCTCTGGTAACAACAGGCCCGGGCGGGATAATAATAATTTCAGGTTCAGCCGCAGTATGCTGGGCTGGCTGGTGATATTATGCCTGGTTGTATTTGCCTTGATTCTCATGCAGCATCCGGGCGGATCGCAAAAAGTTGATTCCGGGACCTTTTACAGTGCGTTGCGGCACAAAAATATTAAATCTCTGGTTGTTTACAGCGACGGCCAGATTAATTTTAAGCTCAAGCAGATTGCTCCGGGTTCACCCGCCAGCAGTTCCTTGCGCGAAAAAACCGATATTCCGCGTACCGCCCTGGATGGCAACGGCTGGGCTATTCTGGAAGCGCAATCGCATCAATATTCCGTACCGGATTTAAATTACAAGAAGTCCAATGACTTCCTGAATATTTTCCTTGTGGATTACCTGCCGTTTATTCTGGTATTTGCGGTTGTTTATTTTCTGGTTTCCCGCCAGTTCCGTTCTTCGGGGGGCGGTATGAGCATGCTGGGGAATTTTGGCCGATCGCGCCATCGGATGATGTCCAAGGAACTGACCAACATTACCTTCAATGATGTTGCGGGAATTGAGGAGGCCAAGGAAGAGTTGACGGAAATTGTTGACTTCCTGAAAAATCCGAAAAAATTTCAGCGGCTGGGCGGAAGAATTCCGCGCGGCGTGTTGCTGGTAGGGCCTCCGGGCGTGGGTAAGACTTTGCTGGCCAAGGCGATTGCCGGCGAAGCGGAAGCTCCGTTTTTCTCGATCAGTGGTTCGGATTTTGTGGAAATGTTTGTCGGCGTGGGTGCTTCGCGTGTGCGGGATTTATTCCGTACGGCGAAGGAAAGCTCGCCTTGCATTGTATTTCTTGATGAAATCGATGCCGTCGGACGGCGGCGCGGCAACGGCTTTTCCAGCGGCGGCCATGACGAACGTGAGCAGACGCTCAACGCCATTCTGGTGGAGATGGATGGCTTTGACACCAATGATCAGGTCATTGTAGTGGCGGCCACCAATCGATCGGATGTGCTGGATCCGGCGTTGACGCGCCCGGGCCGGTTTGATCGGCAGGTCATTGTGCCGTTGCCGGATATCAAGGGGCGCTATGAAATTCTTAAAGTTCATGCCCGGAAAGTGAAGCTCGGGCCTGATGTGGATATGTTGCGCCTGGCGCGGCAAACGCCCATGTTCAGCGGTGCGGATTTGGCGGCCATGATTAATGAATCGGCGCTGATCGCCACCATGTTGAATCGGGAAGCCATTGAAATGGTCGATCTCGAGGAGGCACGCGATAAGATTCGCTTTGGCAAAGCCCGGAAGAGCCGGGTGGTCGACGAAGAGGAGCGGCAACTTACCGCCTGGCATGAGGCGGGTCACGCGGTGGTGCAATATTTTTCACCCGGTGCGGATCCTATTCATAAAGTAACTATTATTCCACGCGGTTCTTATGGCGGTGCGACATTCTCTTTGCCGGAGAAAGATCGCTTTTATTACAGTCGCAAGTACCTGCTGGCTGAATTGCGGATTCTTTTCGGCGGGCGTATTGCCGAGGAATTATACATCGGCGAAATTTCCAGCGGTGCCAGCATGGACATTAAAATGGCCAGCAATATCGCGCGGGAAATGGTCTGCAATTATGGCATGAGCGATGCGCTGGGGCCGATACGTTTCGGCCACGACGAAAACGTGCCGTGGTATGAAACCTCCCGCGAATACAGTGATAAAACGGCGGAACTTATTGATAGTGAGGTTCATCGTTTTATCAGTAATGCGTATGTGGAAGCACGTGAACTTCTGGTTGAAAAGAAGACTGAATTAGCCAACCTGAAAGATGCGATGCTTAAATATGAAACGCTCGATTTTGAAGATGTCAAACGGATCATGACCGGGCAGACCCTCAACAAGCCGACGGTAGGCGATATTCTGGCTCTGGAGCAGCAGCGCCGAGGCGCGGAATCAGCGGTTACGCCGGATGTTGCGGGGCCGGGCGTGGGGACTATTCCACAGCCGGGGTGAGGTAAAAAGCCGGGGTTGCGGCCTTAATTAAGCGCCGTCCGGCGGCGGTGAAAAAAATGGAAATTTTTTTCTTGCATTGCACTTGCCGACGGCTATACTAATTAACGTAGCCACCGCAGGTCGCTGGCACCGGGCCGTCAGATTTAATTCTGACCCTGACCAGATGAAACTGGTTTCGGGGCTTGATGCCGACCCTTTCGCGACCGCTAAGTGGAACACGGCTGTGCTGAAAGTGCCCGATTGATAGCGGCAACGGACAGATGGCGGTGAGCCCACTTTCCAGAAAAAGCGGTGGCTTTTTATTTTGTATTTTTTGTTCTGTCCGGTAACGTCGGGTGGAATGTGCAATATAACCAGTGGGAACGAATCGACTTTTCACCGCAGGGATGGGATATCAGGTTTTCATACAACACATTAGACGCCTTGGCGTGATATTTGTTTTTCAATTCAATACAGGCAATTTAAAGGATCGTAAGCATGGCTAAAGTCAATCGTAAGGATCTGCTGAAGCAAACCGTTAATCATATTGATATTACCGCCCAGCCGGGTATTTTGCCGCTGGTGGAATCCATGAAGTCCATGGCGTTTACTTCGCGTGATCTATACCGTGCTGCGGATATTTTTGATCGCATGTTGCGCGATACGCAGTGTGCGGTGATTCTGACCTTGGCCGGCTCGCTGATTTCCGCCGGCCTGAAAAAGGTGATTGTGGACCTGCTTCGTAACAACATGGTGGATGCGATTGTTTCCACGGGTGCCAATATCGTGGATCAGGATTTCTTTGAAGCTTTAGGATTTCATCATTATCTTGGCTCACAATATGCCGATGATACGGTCCTAAGAGACCTGCACATTGACCGCATTTATGATACCTACATTGATGAAGATGAATTGCGGATTTGTGATGACACCACGCGGCTCATTGCCGATTCGTTACCGCCTGGGCCGCACAGCAGCCGTGAATTTATCGCGGCCATGGGGCGGTACCTGACCCAAAACGCCAAAAATCGTGACAGCATCATTCTTACCGCTCATGAAAAAGGCGTGCCCATTTTCTGCCCGGCATTTTCCGATTGTTCCGCCGGCTTTGGTCTGGTGGTGCACCAGGTTAACCGCCCGGACAGCCATGTCAGCATTGACTCGGTGAAAGATTTCCGGGAACTCACACAGATCAAACTTATGAACCGGGACACGGGTATACTCATGATCGGCGGAGGAGTACCGAAGAACTTCACGCAGGATATTGTCGTGGCGGCTGAAATTCTGGGTGCCGATGCCCCCATGCACAAATATGCCATTCAAATAACCGTAGCGGATGTTCGCGATGGGGCGTTATCCAGCTCTACGTTGCGTGAGGCCAGCAGTTGGGGCAAGGTGGATATTGTTTATGAGCAGATGGTCTATAGCGAAGCTACGTTGGCCTTCCCTTTAATCGCGGGCTATGCCTACCATAAAAAAGGTTGGAAGAACCGCAAAGCCATGGATTTTTCCGGCCGCATTGATGCTCTGAACCGCGGTGCCGGGTTGGCGCCGGCTAAGGTTGAAAAGGTCAAGTCTGCCAGTGAAACCGGTAAAACAAAGGCGAAAGCCAACAATGGTAAACGAATTCCGGTGTCGGTATAATTTGACTCGCTGGACTTTGCAGTTCCCATCGGCAGTTCCGGCGATCTATTTGAATTCAGCAGTGGAACGCTCATCGGCACGGCTACCGTCGTGCCTGAACCAACGGCCTGGATGCTGTTAGCATTGCCCGCACTGGTGATGCTGCCGATGATGCGCAGACGTAAAATATAATGATGATTGGCAGCCAAGCGCTGGCTGATTTGCATACTTAACGGCATAATGCGGGACATGGAATTTCCACTTTGGCTCATGTCCGGATTTCTTTTTTTTCTCGGATGCTGCGTCGGCAGTTTCCTCAATGTGGTGATTTGGCGACTGCCGGCGCACGGAACCATTGTCACCTTTAAAAACCGCACTGCGCCGTTGACCCTAAGCTGGCCGCCTTCCCACTGCCCGATGTGTCACAATGCCATCGCCTGGTATCGCAATATTCCGGTGTTGGGCTGGCTGATGCTGCGGGGAAAATGCAGTTCATGCCAAGCCCCGATTTCCGCGCGGTACCCGCTGGTGGAATTGGGCACCGGCCTGATATATCTTTCGCTTTATCTCGGTTTTTTTGATGCCCACTGGAACCACGGCCCCACGCCGGATTTCCACGGTGGCGCGGTAGCCCTGATTTTATACCTGATATTTGTCTCCTGTCTCCTGGCAGCTTCGGCTATTGATGCGGATTTTTTTATTATACCGCTGCGGTTGCCGTATCTGGTCATGGCGGTGGCGTTGGCGTCGTGTGTTTTTGGTGCACCAGACATGTTGCCGGCGGCAGCACCGGCGTCCATTGGGGGAAAATTGGCGCTGGGCGGTACGGTGGGGCTGCTGCTATCCAACGCCTTGGTTTTGCTTAAGATTCTGCCCCGCAGCTTTTCGACACCGCAGGATATCCCCGGCAATCCGCAGGATATTCCTTTGCCGCTGAATCCGCCGCCGACGCTGAAAAAATCATGGCCGCAGATTACCGCCGGTTGTGTGATTGCCTTGATCGTATTGCTGGCATGGGCGTTTTGGTCCGCCACGGCGGCGGCATTGGTAACGATGATTGGCGGCATTCTGGCTTTTCTCATTGGCGTATTGCCGCGCCCGGTGTTGGCACCGGATGATTCGCAGCTTGTGCTTGAGGAATCCGCCGATGTTAACGCCCGCCGGGAAATCAGCAAAGAAATTTTATTTCTTCTGCCGCCGCTGTGCCTGGCGATGTTGGCGTTAGTAGTTCCCGTCGCTCTGCCGGCCGCGCCATGGTTGGAGAGATTATTGGGAGTTCTCTTGGGATTGCTGGTGGGCGGGGGGATGATCTGGGTGGTCAGAATTATTGGAACGCTGATTTTCGGCCGCGTGGCCATGGGGGCTGCGGATGCCCCATTAATGGCGGCCATCGGGGCAGTCGTGGGTGTGCCGGCGGTCATTGTGGTATTTTTTCTGGCACCGATTCTGGGGTTGGTTTGGGCGATTGTACTTAAATTTCAAGGAAAGCCCAATATTTTGCCCTACGGCCCGTGGCTTAGTATGGCGGCCATTTTAACGCTGTTTATCGGCAACCCCCTGATCCACTGGTACGCGCAACAGATATTTCCGGCGACCGCTCCGACCAGCCACTCCAGCGTTATGTGGCCCGGCGAACCGGCTCCCTCGTTCTCGCCTGCAGGGACCCGGCCGTAAATAACGCCGACATAATTTCGAGTGCATAAATCAAAAACATTGCTGCAAAATTTAATGATAAGGAAAACATCATGGTAAAATCCCAGCGTTTGGAAAACGTAACTATTTCTCCTGGAAAGCCCCCCGTATTCCATGTCCTGTCGACGGGGGCATGGAAATGTGCGGCACTGGTTGTCCCCATTTTTGAATCTTCAAAACAGCGATTTTCTTCGGACGATTTGCCGGAAGATGTGGCCGCCGCGATCGGCAAGGCCGTCGAACTTCATGGCTTTGAAGGTAAGGTCGGAACGCTTATGCAGGCCAGCGGCATCGGTCCGGCGGAGCGCCTGATTCTTCTGGGCATGGGGAAACCCGAAAAAATTAATACTGACCAGATTCGCTGGGCCGGATCGCTGTTGGCTCGCCATTTGCGTAAAATTAAAATTAACTCGGCGACTTTTCACGCCGCCGGGCTTGAACGTGCGAATTGGCCTATCTTGGCCGGAGCCTTCGCGGAGGGGTACTCTTTGGGGGATTTTAGTTTTACGGCGTATAAAACCGAAAAAAAATCGCCACCGCCGCTGGAAGATCCTGGTAAGTCCAAGCCGCTAACGCTTTCGATCATCTGCCCGGATCAAAATTCCGCGAAAACTGTGCAAAGTGTCTTGGCGGAAAAGTCCGTGATAGCTGCCGCTACTAATTTGGCGCGTACGGTGGCTTGCCATCCTGGTAATGTCCTTACGCCCAGTACCCTTACCGGCATAGCCCGCAATATCGCGGCTGCCAATAAACTCAAATTTTTGGTTATTGATGCCGCAACGGCGCAGAAAATGGGCATGGGGGGGTTGTGCGCCGTCGGTGCTGGTAGTGCGTCACCGCCCGCCCTGTTGATTTTGGAATATCTGCCGCGCGGTATAAAAAGCAACGCCGGCAAAACGGTGGCGGTGGTGGGAAAGGCCGTAACGTTTGATACCGGCGGGATTTCCATTAAACCGGCGGCCGATATGGGAAATATGAAGTATGATAAATGCGGCGGCATGGCGGTGCTGGGCATTATGCAGGCCGCGGCCCAATTGCAATTGCCCCATCGCGTCGTTGGCCTGATTCCCACTGCGGAAAATACGCTGGACGCCCAGGCGTATCGTCCCGGCGACATCCTTCACATGTACAACGGTAAAACAGTTGAGGTCACCAACACCGATGCCGAAGGGCGGCTGATTCTTGCGGATGCCATCGCCTATGCCTGTGAAAAATACAAGCCCGGCGCGCTCATTGAAATGTCCACGCTTACCGGCGGCGTGGTTATTGCCCTGGGTTCTGTATTTGCCGGGCTGATGGCCGGTGATGACGGATTGGCCGCACAACTGATTGCAGCGGGTAATAGCACGGGTGAGCGTCTGTGGCGGCTGCCCCTGGACCAGGCGTATCGTAAACTGCTGGATAGTCCTCATGCGGATATGGTCAATAGCGGTGCCCGAGAAGCCCATCCTATACAGGGCGGTATGTTTCTTCAGGAATTTGTGGCCGATGGTGTGCCCTGGGCCCATCTGGATATTGCCGGCGTAGCGCACCCCAAAAAAGACGATCGCTGGTGGATTGGGGATCATGCCAGTGGTTTTGGTGTGCGACTGGTGGTGGAGTATTTGCAAAGGCTGGGATCGTAAAAAGCGGTGTTCGACAGGCTGGGGATAGGGTCCCAAATAGCTTCTATCACCCTTCACGTGGCTGCGCCAACCGCGACGGACCTGGGCGCTTGGTGTCATGGGATTCCATTTCCGCGTTTAACTCAACGCTGCCGCATTGAGCTAAGGGCATGTGTCTTGGTTGGATGCGAAACGCGATGCAGGATGAACACGCGGGGTGGCTGTCCGGTGTTGGCTTGATCGGCGGGCCGCGGCCATGGTAGGGCGCAGGCTGCTGGTTTTACCCCTTGATTTCTGCTATTCTCAACGCTCCTGAATTGGGCCTTTTTCATGATGATGGATAATGTGTTGGTAATATGGCTGGACGAAAAAATATAAAATCCAAGACAAGCAAAACGGCAGAGTCGCCGGCGGTGCGGCGGGTGGCGCTGGTTTCTTTAGGTTGCCCCAAAAATCTCATTGATAGTGAGCGGATGCTCGGGTTATTAGCCGCCGACGGCATATCGATTACAGATGATCACGCCGCCGCCGATGCCATTGTCATTAACACCTGCGGGTTTCTGGAAGCCAGCAAAACCGAGGCGCTGGAAGTTATCCATGAAGCATTGGACGAAAAAAATAAAGCGCTGAAAAGAGGCCGTGGGAAGAGAGTTGTTGTAGCGGGGTGTCTGGTGCAACGCCAACGCGCCAAATTATTAGATGAAGTTCCCGGCATTGATGCGTTGGTGGGCGTGTTTGATCGGGAAAATATTGTCACAGCCGTTCGCGGATCAACTGCCGCCGCTGCGGATGTAAATTTGGGCGAATTTCACCCGGTCACCCAGATGATTCGTCGCCATGACCGGAGCAAAGTCGGTTATTTTGAATCGGATGCGGGGCGACTGCGTTTAACGCCGCGACATTTTGGCTATCTGCGCATTTCCGAAGGGTGCAATCAGGGCTGCACGTTTTGCACGATTCCCAGTATCCGCGGGCGCATGCGCAGCAAACCGCTAGCAGATATTGTCAACGAGGCCCGTGAACTCATTGCCGATGGAGCATTTGAATTAAATCTTATTGGCCAGGATACCACGAGTTACGGAAGTGATATCGGCTATGACAAGCCCGGCGAAGGCCTGACCGGACTGATTAAAACTCTGGATAAACTGGATAGCGCCGGCTGGATTCGCCTGATGTACGCCTATCCCAGTTGCTTTACCGACGACATGATTAAAGCACTGGCCGATGCCGGGCGATGGGTTAAATATATTGATATGCCTTTGCAACATATCAACGATGATATTCTCCATACCATGCGTCGCAAAACGTCCCGACGACAAATTACCACGCTTCTGGAAAAGCTCCGAAAATGGATTCCCGGCATCAGTATTCGC
>JAKBCC010000182.1 GCA_021808105.1 Planctomycetota bacterium | reverse complement strand
GGATATATCGCCCTCCGTGGGTTCCAACAAAAATCCCAAACCTGCGCCGCAGGGGAGTGCTTTCGTGCTGCCCTGCAACCGCGACAGTGGCGGCTTTCCAACGCTGAAAAATCTGGAACAGGAAGCCATTTCATCGGCCATGATTGTCTTCACCAACAACCGTACAAGGGCAGCCAGGGCGTTGGGAATCAGCGTTCGGACTCTTCAGCGAAAGCTTAAAACAAAAAAACTTAACTTTGATCCGGCCTTTCACCGCAGCAGCGGATATCTATCGCGTGTGGGTTGATGTTATGCATCATTCTTCCGGTCTCCCGGAGGAGAGCCATTCGACGGCGAATCATCATGCGATATATTCCGGCCGGCTCGGGGGCGGCAATTTTTCCGCTGTACCGGAATAACAGTAAATCGCCGGCGGATCACACCATCCTGCCGTGGCGCAGCGGGATACCTGTCAGGTGCGCTCCACCACCGGCAGAGCCGGTGGCTAAGTGACGTTTTCCCGCACGGCTGCCTGGGGCGGTAATATCGCCGCGCCCACGGGTTTCATCTGGCTTGGCATTTGCCGGCTTCATACTCGCGTTAATCCAGGGAAGCGCCTATACTACGGGACTGTTTTTTCCCTGGACCTTTGGAGCGCATGGAATGAAAGCGGAGGAACGCCACGAATTGCAACAGAATGATCTGGTCGGAAGTGCGGCCGGATTGTATATGTTTATTCGTAAATATGGGGTTTATGTCCTCCTGGGCGTGGCCATTATTGTGCTGGTGGTCGAGCTGATTCAGCTGCATAAGGCTAACCAGCTGCGAAAAGTGCAGGAAGCCGCCATGGCACTTCAGCAGGCCCAAACGCCTCGGCAAATACAAAATACGGTACTTAACAATTACAAAGTTCCAGCCGTCTCCGCACAGGCTTATATTCGCATCGGGGATTTCTATCTCAATTTAATTGCTTTGGGCAATCCGGCCGCGGGCGTGGAAAAAGTGAAGGCCACCAAGGCGCAATCCATTGCCGCGGCGGAAAAGGCGTTTAAGACAGTCATCACTGAATTCCCGAAAGAGACTCTATCAAGAGCACGGGCTAGACTTGGCTTGGCGTTAACCTATGAAGATGCCGGCCAATGGAGCAAGGCGGCCGCGATTTATAAAACATTTACCTCTCCCCATGCCGATTCCATTGAAAAGTCTTTCGCCCCGCTGGTGCAGTACCGCCTGGATCACTTAAAACAGTGGGCCCAACCCGTGCTGGTCGGCCCCGCGCAAACCCAGCCTGCGGCAACCCAACCATCAGCTACGGCACCAGTCGCAAAACCGGTGGCCCCCGCCCCGGCAAAATAGCCGCGATTCGCCCCCGTGATGCACGGGCGGCGTGCGGATTTGGGATTGTACGTGCCGGGGTGGGCGGGGATTTTATTCTTGGGTATTGTCTCGCGTCGAACCGTGACGCTGCCGCGTCAAGCTGCGGGCGGTGCGCGGATGTGAGATTAGCTCGATGCGGCAGCGTCGAGCTGGCTGCGGAATGTGGTTGACCGCTGCGACGCATTTCGCCCCGTCGGTCGTTGTGTGGCACATTTGACGCACGGCCCGAAGCCGCGCAGAATACCGCTTTCAGAACACGCGGAGAATTCGCCGTATAGCTGAAAGGGCTTTTGCATGCCCGGTTCCGATGAAGCCATGCTCTTTGAACTTTCGGGCGTCACGAAAACCTACGGCGCGATTACCGCCCTGGATGATCTTTCTCTGCGCGCTAAACCCGGAGCCATCGGCCTGCTGGGTCCCAACGGTTCCGGTAAAACCACCATGATTCGCACGCTCCTTGGCCTGATTCATGCCGATGCGGGCACCGCACGGGTGTTGGGCATGGATGTGCAGAACCATCCGCTTGATATTCGACGGAAGATCGGCTTTTCTCCGGAAGATGAATGTCTATTTCCCGGGGTGGCGGGAATTGAGTTCGTGGCGTATGCCGGGGAACTCGTGGGAATGAAAAACAGCGATGCCATGCAGCGCGCCCACGAAGTGCTGGATTATGTCGGCCTGGGTGAGGTGCGGTATCGCAAAGTGGAATCCTATTCCTCCGGCATGAAGCAGCGGCTGAAGCTGGCGGCAGCCATCGTTCATGACCCTCAACTGCTGATTCTTGATGAACCCACCAACGGCATGGACCCCGAGGGCCGCGAGGATATGCTGCATCTGGCGCATGATCTGGCTCATCATAAGAACATGAGCGTGCTTTTTTCCAGCCACCTTTTGCCGGATGTCGAAGCGGTATGCGATTATATTATTGTGCTGGGTGCGGGGAGGCTGCTGGTGCAGGGAGAAATTGCCGCGCTCAAAGCGGCGCACAACCGCTGCTTTGAAGTGCGGCTCAAGGCAGATGCTGAAATTTTCTCTCGTGAAATCACCAGCATGGGCTGCCTGGTGCGGCAACAGGGGGAAGTGCTGCTGGTGGAAATTCCGCAAGGCGGTTCACCGGCTATGCTGTGGCAGGCTGCGGCGGTGCATCAGCAGCAGATTCGCCACCTGCGACCGCAGCGCAGCACCCTGGAAGAGGTTTTTCTTAATGCCGTGGAGCATGTGTAATGCCCATTATTGATCAAGGTTATCAGCACTGGTCCGGAGACCTCTCAAGCCACGCGTGGCGCTGGTTGGCGGTGACGCGACAGGGCATAAAAATTACCATGCGTAATCGCTTTCTGCGCTATGTGCTTTTTGCGGCGTGGGTACCGGCGGTGGCGCTGGTGGCGATGCTGTCCGGCTGGGGATTGCTGGAACGCAAATCCACCATGGTTTCCACGTTTAAACAATTGATGCGATTTCTGAATCCGGGCGTGGTGGCGGACCCGCGCTATTACCGCGTGGAGATATGGCAATTATCCTACGGTTACTTTCTGCACGTTGAACTGTTTTTTTCGATGATTCTGATTCTGCTGGTCGGCCCCAGCCTGATCAGCCAGGATTTGCGCGTCAATGCGTTGCCGCTTTATTTTTCGCGGCCCCTGCGGCGCGTGGATTATTTTCTGGGAAAGCTGGGGGTCATTGTGGCTTTTCTGGGCATGGTGCTGATTGTGCCGGCGGTGGTAGCGTATATTTTCGGATTGCTGTTCAGCCTGGATATCAGTGTGATTCCCGACACGTTCGCCATTCTCCTGGAGGTTGTGGCGTATGGGCTGATCATTGCACTTTCGGCGGGGACGCTGATACTGGCTTTGTCGGGATTGTCACGAAATTCCCGTTACGTGGCTCTGATGTGGCTGGGGCTGTGGTTTGTCAGCAGCGTGGTAGGTTCCATGCTGGAAGGCGTGCATCACCAGCAGATGCGTTATGCGGCGTATGCTCACGCACAACAAATCCAGACACGCCGCCTTCAGGCTGATCGTAAGGCCGGTAAAACGAAATCCGAGTGGGCACGGGAAGCGGCGACTTGGCAGCAGTCTCAGGTGGCTTATCAAGCCTCGGTGCTGCATGACCGACAAACGGATTGGCGGCCACTGGTATCGTATACCGGTAATCTTTCCCGCCTTGAAGATCATTTATTGGGATTAAACAACGCGTGGCGGAAACTGGCAAAACTCGAACCCAGTATCACAGCGCGTAACCGCCTGCTGGCGCGGAATACCGGGCCGCAGTTTCCCTGGTATTGGTCCGCGGCCGTAATAATGTTTCTGTTTGGGCTTTCTTTATGCATACTGAATCTGTCCATACGATCGCTGGATCGGCTGAAGTAGGACCGATCATTGCTTTCCACGATGTCAGCAAGTGGTATGGCAATGTCATCGGTCTTAATAAGCTCACGCTGCAAATACGCGCCGGAGTTACCGGCCTGCTGGGGCCTAACGGCGCGGGCAAATCAACGCTGCTGCAATTGGCCACCGGACAGCTTTTTCCCAGCAAAGGGCGTGTAGAGATATTAGGCCAGGCCGCTTGGAACAACCCGGCCCTGAATCGCCGCATCGGACTGTGCCCTGAACAAGATGCGCTTTATGAATGGATGACCGGAGCTGATTTTGTCATTACCTGCGCCCGCCTGGCGGGTATGAACCGTGTGCAGGCGCGGCAGGCGGCCCGGCGGTCTCTGGAAGCTGTGGGCATGACGCCGCACAAATCGCGGGTGATCCGCGGTTATTCCAAAGGCATGAGGCAGCGCACCAAACTGGCGCAGGCGCTGGTGCATGATCCGGAAATTCTGTTTCTGGATGAACCTATGACCGGTACCGACCCCGTAGCGCGGCGCGATCTAATGGATATCATTCATAGGCTTGCACAGGCTGGAAAAAGCGTAGTGGTTTCCAGCCATGTTCTGCACGAAGTAGAGACACTGACACCCAATATTATTCTCCTGAACCATGGCCGACTGCTGGCGCAGGGGCACATCCGGCAGATTCGTGATTTGATGGACCAGCATCCGCATCGCATTGTGCTGGTCTGTGAAAATTGCCGGGCGCTTGCCGCGAGCCTGATGCAGTGGCCGGACGTGGCTGCCATCCACGTTCATGCCGTGACCAATCATCCGCAATCGCTGATGGTTGAAACCTGCGAGCCGGACACGTTTTACGCGCGGTTACCGCAGCTTGTTGCGCAAGAGAACTGGGCTATTGCGGAAGTTTATTCCGAAGACGACAACCTCGATGCGGTGTTCCGATATCTGGTGAACAAATGAATTCTGACCTTGCACAACAAGAACAATCCGCGGTGCCCCCGGCGTCGCCCCAGCCCATGCAGCCCCGCACCGGCGATGCTAAGCTTTCGGGTCTGCGGTCATTCTGGACGCTTTATACGCTGACCCTGCGGCAGCAACGCCACGGCAAACGCTGGATCGCTCTGGCATTTTTGCTTTTGCTGCCGCCGCTGCTGGCCGTTCTCACGCGATGGACCGATCCGGATGTGTCCGGGAAAGTTCTGGAGTTCAATCTGGCCTTTATGTTGATTCCGCAGGGACTTCTGCCGCTGGTGGCGCTGCTGTATGCATCGGGCATGATTCAGGATGAACAGGAAGAGCAGACCATTACCTATCTGCTGATTCGACCGATTGCCAAATGGGCGATTTATCTGGCCAAGCTGCTGGCCACGCTCACTGCGGCGGTGGTGGTGACGGTCGTGGTTACCTCCTTGACGTATGCAGCCATATATACAGGAAATGCCCATCCGCCGGACATCCTGATGCGATGCCTGACCGCGTGCAGCGTCCATGCGTTGGCGGTGGTTGCGTACTGCTGTCTGTTTGGCCTGCTGGGCCTGCTGACGCGGCGCGTGTTGATCGCCGGCATTATTTATATTTCTCTGGTGGAAGGCATTCTGGCTAATCTTCCCTTTGCGATCCGATTAATCACGGTCATTTATTACACCCGCTTAATTACGTATCGCGTGCTGTCGTTTACGGTGCCGGTCGACGGAGGGGCACAGAACCTGGCTGCGGACAGTTGGCAGTTGAATGTTACGCACGATCCGGCTTTGCAGCATTATCCGCACACCTGGGCCTGCCTGACGATACTGTTGATCGGCAGTGTGGTGTGCAGTTTCCTGGCAGCACTGCGGTGTGCAAATCGTGAATTTTACGTAAAAACGCCGGATAAAACGTAAGGAGACAAACGTACCAGCATAATCAGCACACTGCCGGACGCGCCCGAGAGCACCGGATGGCAATCCGGTGGTTGACCCCACGCCGCCAACCAACCACCGGGTTATCGCCACGGTGCTCTTTAAACCACGATGCGCCCGCGAGAGCACCGGATGATAATCCGGTGGTTGATCCCCTGCCGCCAACCAACCACCGACACACCATTTGCAATACCATAGGCTGTTCGCCTAATATGAATGCCGCAAAGGCCGTTGCCATG
>JAKBCC010000181.1 GCA_021808105.1 Planctomycetota bacterium | reverse complement strand
CCCGCCCGAACAGGATATGATGACCACGGGCAGATGTTCCGCAGTAGCGCGTTCCACTGCGCGGGTAATTTTTTCACCTACGACCGCGCCCATGGAGCCAGCTAAAAATGTAAAATCCATCGCCGCGGCAATAATGGGACGGCCTTTAACAAACGCCCGTCCGGTCAGCACGGCATCTTTGGAGCCGGTAAGTTTCTGGGCTTCAAGCAATTGCTGCCGATACGCTTTTTTAGCGGAGAAACCCAATTGATCGGTGGGGGCGAGTTGCGCATCCATTTCCTCAAAGGAGCCATGATCAGCAAGCATGGCAATGCGCTGGCGTGCTGATACACGGAAGTGATGCTTGCAGCCGGGGCAGGAATGGAAGTTTTCTTCCATTTCCTTCCGATAAATCATTTGATTGCATCCGGGGCACGCCAGCCACAGCCCCTCAGGCACATTAGCGTGCTTGCGGGCGGGGGCGAAATTTACTGAAGCATTTACGTGTGTTGATGTCTGTTGCAACATTGTCACCTGTGTCATGTTGTTTTCCTTTTGCCATCCGTTGCCGTTCACGCATTGCCCATCCTTGCAGTATGTCACTGCCGACAATGCCCGATAACCACGTACCCCGCCTTGGTGGTATTCATTAATCAGCTATCATAAGACCCGGCCCGCCTCAAGGCAACGTTTTTTTTCCTTTCAGAAAGCCTGATGATGATAAATCCATCTTATATTTCACTTTTTTAACGGTTCCTGTGTTCCAAAGCCACAAAATGCCACAATATTACCTTTTTACGAATTTGAAAATATTTTTATCGGACGTTTCAGCACGGTTTTTTTGTGGAGACATGGCACCTGCTTTCCCGTAAATGGGAAAGTAACGTTATTGTTATGGCTATGGTAAAAACCATCGCATCACGGTTTCGCCTTGGGGTCTTCAGCATCCTGCTGGCGTTGGTATGGATGCTGGTGTGCTTCGCAACGGCTGTGGCGCTGCTTTACACGGGATGGGAAAACAGCGAGATTGCCAAGACGACCCTGCGATCGCACCTGCTGGCCCAATCATTGCTCTCACGCCCTGCCCCATCAAAAAATCATTTCAGCGGTTATACGCTTTGGGCCAAACAGACACTTCCCCTGATACTTGAGCATCAGAGTTCCTATAAAAACGTTGCGTACGTTCTGATATGGAAAAGCGATGGAACCGTTGTGTTTCTCGCGCCTCAACGTCATAAGGCTTGGTCACTTGAAACCTCCTTTCTTGGCCACACGCTTGATCCCACACATTGGCCCACGCCTGCTGGTCAAGGCCTGACGGTACGAACCATCCGCAGAGCGCCCTGGAGAACTGACCAACGCACATATATAGATACACAAATTCCTCTGAATTGGCCCGGCACGCGGGCGATTCTCAGCGTGGGTTATGCGTCGGCCAGCTTTCAGACCGGATTTTTCCGCGATCTCCAACACATTATCGTACTGCTGGCGCTGGGAGTTGTTTTAGCAGGCCTGATCCTGGGAGTTTCGGCAATATGGATCACGCGGCGTCTGGAAAAAAGCCGCGCCCATTACGCCCGAACCCTTCTGGCACGCACCAGTTTGCTAAGTGAACGCGGCATGTTGGCATCGGTCCTGGCGCATGAAGTGCGATCACCGCTGACCGCCCTGCGATTTAATCTGCATTTCATGCGAAGCCTGCTGGACGAGGCCAATCATGATCCGACACGCTACGCTGAACTTCTGCATTCCTGCGAACGCGAGGTGCGACGACTGGATTTGATGCTGGATGATTTTCTTACCCGCACGCAAATTGTCGGCGACGCACGGGCCAGCTCCTTGAATGCTGTGGTGACTGAAGCCCTGGATTTTCTCCGGCCGGCCCTGACCCATCAGGATATTCGTATTATCACTCACCTGGATCCAGCTGATCCGCATGTGTCCATCAGTTCCGATGAATTGCGCCAGGTGCTGTTGAATTTGTGCACCAACGCCCAGGAAGCCATGCTGCGGTCAGGAACGCTGGTTGTATCAACGGTTGCTGAACCGGACGATGCAATTCTTCTGGTGCGTGACAGCGGCACGGGCATGCCCCCGGACGTGCAGCAACGCTTATTTGATCCGTTTTTCACAACCAAACCGCGCGGCAGCGGACTGGGGCTGACGCTGGTGCGGCGGGTGGTTACCGGTGCGGGCGGCGGGGTATTTTTTGAAAGTGAACCGCAACGCGGAACCACGTTTCGCATTGTGCTGCCCCGTGCACTTCCCGCCGCGGTTGCCGGCCGGCGCACTTATGATGATTTTAAGGATATGACGTCGTTGCGCTCCACGCTGGGTATACCAGTGGTACAATCTCCGCAGTCAGAAAAGGGATCACAGGATGATGGAAAGCCATCCCCGGCGACGCGGCCGGATATTACTGGCGGAAGATGATCAGAGCGTGCTGGACGCTTTGGCCATGGTACTTACGCACGCCGGTTATGACGTGCTGACCGCACGCACGGGCCGTGAAGCGCTGCTGATGTTAAGCACCGATATTCATTTGTTAATTTCTGATTTGTGGATGCCGCAGATGGATGGCCTGGCGTTGCTGGATGAGGCGCATCGGGCGGTACCGGCCATGCCGACGGTCATCATTACGGGTAATGCCACCGTGCCCAGTGCCGTGCGGGCCATGAAGCTGGGAGCCTTTGATTACCTCACCAAGCCCTTTGCTCCGCCCGACCTGCTGGATGTGGTGGAGCGGGCGCTGGAACACGGGCGCATGAGCAAGGATTTAAAGGTTCTGGCCGGCCAAACCAGCGAAACCGAAATTGAAACCCTTATTGGCCGCTCGCCGGCCATGCTGGATATTGCACAGAACATTCGGCGCGTGGCACCTTTTAAAAGTACGGTGCTGGTAGAAGGTGAAAGCGGAACCGGCAAGGAGTTGGTCGTGCGGGCGATTCATCAATTAAGCCCGCGCAAGGATCAGGCCTTTGTAGCATTTAACTGTGCTGCAGTGCCCGCCAATCTGGTGGAAAGTGAACTGTTCGGACATGAGCGCGGCGCCTTTACCGGAGCCGATGCCCGAACAAGCGGATATTTTGAAGCGGCTGACGGCGGGACGCTGTTTATTGATGAAGTGGGGGAACTGGAGCTATCGGTTCAAAGCAAACTTCTGCGGGCCTTGGAATCCGGCAAGGTTATGCCCGTAGGTTCCACGCGGGAAAAAGCGGTGGATGTGCGCTTGCTGGCGGCCACCAATACCAATCTGGCGAAAGCGATGGAGGAAAAGCGCTTTCGCGCAGATTTGTTTTATCGGCTCAATGTGGTGCGCATCGAACTGCCTCCGTTGAGAAAACGCCCCGAAGATATTGCTTTGCTGACCGCATCGCTGGTGGGGCATCTGGCGCGGGAACATCATGTGACAGAGCCGGCTATTGAGCCATCAATGATCGCGGCGATGCAGCGCTACAGTTGGCCGGGCAATGTGCGGGAACTTCGCAATGCTCTGGAAAGTTTGCTGGTTTTGCAGCAAAAAAATGTTCTTACGGAAGCGGATTTGCCGCACTATATTCGCCATCCCGATACCCAGCGCGGTAACCCCGGCCTGGATTTGGACCGCGCCGAACGTGATGCCATCGAACAGGCGCTGCGTCGGCACAATGGCGATCGCCCCGCCGCCGCCGACGCTTTGCGTATCAGTGTGCGAACGCTGTACCGCAAGATGGCGCGTTACGGCTTAAATTGAAAGAATGTTTTATTTTTCCGCGCCCGCCATTGCCATCGGGGCCCGCTTGGCCTTGGCCGCTACTTCGTGTGGCCACGGCGGAGCTTGTTGCAGCACATCTTCCCACAGGGGCCGCAGGACTTCCGCCACCGACCAGGCCTGGGCAAAGCACCCACGCGGGGTGTGGAGTAAATCGCCATCGGCAATTTCGCTGATGCTGCCTAGACCCGCCTGTGTGAGATGCCCGGCAAACGGCTTAAGAAATCCCCACGCGGCCGCCCGACTTTGCGGCGTATTACCCAGAGTCTTTATGTAGCCGGTGACAAATGGCCCCATCAGCCATGGCCAGACTGTCCCCTGATGATAAGCATGATCACGGGCGTTCTGATCGCCGGCGTAGCGCCCCTGATAGCCCGCACTGCCCGGTGCCAGCGTGCGCAGGCCCATGGGCGTTAAGAGTTTACCTTGCACCACATTGAGAATACATCTGGACTTACTGCTGTCCAACATGCCAAACGGTAATCCCAGACTGATAATCTGATTCGGGCGGATCGACGCATCGCCGTAACCATCATCCGTGATAACATCAAACAGGCAACCGGCGGCGGGGTTCCAGAAGCGCGCGCCAAACGCCGCCTGAACTTTCACCGCCAGGGCCGCAAGTTCAGTGGCCCGAGTGGAATGAACCGCCAATTGGGCGACAGTTTCCATAATTTTCAGGGCATTAAACCAGAGGGCATTAATTTCAACGGGCTTTCCGTAACGCGGGGTGACCACATCGTTGCCGATTTTTGCGTCCATCCAGGTGAGCTGCACCCCCGGTTCGCCCGCCCTGATCAGTCCGTCGGAATCCATGCGGATGCCGTAGCGTGTGCCGGCGCGATAGCAATCAATAATTTGATTCAGCGGTGCATACAGGTAATCCCGCAACAGCGCATGATCGCCGGAGTATCGCCAATATTGGTAGGCAGCATGAATAAACCACAGCGATGCATCCACCGTGTTGTAATCCGGATGATCTGATTCGTCCGGAAAGCGATTGGGCACCAGCCCATCGCGGATATGGTCGGCAAAAGTCACCAGAATGCTTTTCGCCACCTCAAAGCGACCCGTAACTAAGGACAGGCCCGCCAGACTGATAAACGTATCGCGGCCCCAGTCTTCAAACCAGGGATACCCCGCGATGACTGACATTTTTCCCGCTGCGTTTTTTTCACCCGCCCGACTGACCACAAATTGATCCGCCGCCACAGCCAGCTTTTGTGCCAGTTGTGCCGGTTCTGAGGTGTCGGTGATTTTGAGTACCAGGGACTCTGTACGTTTAGCGACATTGGCGAAGATGGCATCTTGTTCAGAAAAAGCCACCGGGCGCGTGGCGCAGATCAACCCCACGCTTCGGCCGGGCGTGAGCGTAAATTCCAGAGCACCGGGCGTCCAAAGGTCGTCGCGATCCGGATATCCTCTGGCGGCTTCAGAGCGCAGCGTAAAGTTGTACCACCAGCACGGCCCATCACTGAAACGATCGGCATTGTGGCTAATGAACAGCCGAACGGGACACCCAGGCGTGGAAAGCATCAGCGAATCGCGCGCGGAGCTGCGATCCGCCAGTTGCCACTGCGGCCGATTCCCCGCTGTGGTCGTGGCGTGAAAATGCCGCCCCGCCAGCATGGGCTGAACATGCAGCCGCAGCGGCTCAAGCGGCGTGGAAGATTCCAGGAGCTTGTAGCGTATGCTCACGGTGTCCTGACCATGTGCCAAAACCAGCGATTTTTCAATCAGTGCAGCGCCGCAGCGATAATGCCAGATCGGTCCATTCTGGTAGGAAAAATCAACCATATTTTCATAACCCGAAGGATCAATAACATCGGGAAATTCATCAGCCGATAGCGCATAGCTTCGATCCCCCACCCAGAGCCGATCTTCCACATGCGCCAGCATCACATACCGTTCCACCGGCGGCCGGGCCGCCACGGTCAGATAGCCATGGTACTTGCGTGTATTGACGCCGCAAACGGTACCGGAAGCAAAGCTCCCCAGACCATTGGTGCACAACCATTCCAAACCAATGGACTTATCAAGATTGGTGCACGTTTGCGTATCGAACGTGATGGCATCCATATAATCAACTCCCAATGCAAAATTCTACACCTGTGTTGTACGCATTTTACGATCCAGATGCAAACGCGGGAGAGATGCGGTGTCAGCTTGGGTG
>JAKBCC010000180.1 GCA_021808105.1 Planctomycetota bacterium | reverse complement strand
GATTGGCTCTTGATCTGGCCGCCCACAGGTCAAAAATACCCGACATTGTGGCCGCTACTGCGACAACATGTCGGGTGTCCGAGGCAGAGCCATCCGCATTTTCCGTGAATAAATCAGCTTTTTATCGGTGGCACGCGGCTTGCATCTACTTTTGCAGCTCAGATGCTCTGAAGACCGCATACGCTCTGAGTAGGATCGCTGCGGTTGCCATTGAGCCGGCTCGTTAACGCGCGAAACAGCCGGCGAAACAGCCGCAAAAAGTTTTCCGCGGACCCGGGACTGGGGCGGGTTCTATAAAATCAACTGCTTTCAAGGCGCTGGGAGCCTCATTGGTCATGATGGCCCAACCAGCGATCAGGTGGGTGTGCTTACCTCTGTCAATAATGGTATCAGCTTTGGCCGGGCCTCATTCCCCCGCCGGCGGGGGCGTGGGGCTTTTGGGCGGGAATGCGGATGACCGCATATTTACGGTGGAGCTTTCGTATACGGTTCAGCGTCCCGAGCCGGGTGTCAGCAGACTGCGTGCATCGCTGACACCCGGCCTTTTATTGTTTGTTATGCGCCGCAAGACCCTTGTTGCGTGAATTAAAAAGGATTTTTATGATGCGCATTTCCATTTTCAAAAAAGGAAGCCTGCTGCTGGCCCGCACGCAGTGCGGCGTCAGTGACCTGGACTGGAAACAACTGGGCTACGAACTGGATTTTCGCGCGCGACAATATCGCTGTGATGGTGTGCTGCTGGATGTGACAGAACTGGATGTGATGAGCTCATGGGCCATCAACAGGCTGCGGAATATCGCCTTATCCGATATGCTGAAAGTGCGCGGACCTCAAACCATCATTACCGGAATCCACTCCTGCGCGACCGTGGCGATGATCAAACTGCGATTTCGAATTCCTGAGGTGGGCGAAGTTGTGAAAATTAACGACGGCCTGGGTTGCCTGCGGAAAATATCGTGTGGGCTGTCAAGTCCCCGTGAATGTGGTGGGCAAATCGGGTTCCGTACCGGATCTGTTCATCGGTCATACGCCGGTAGAAGTGGCCTGGGCGTCTGGTTGACCTTCGGAACGCAGCGGCAAGCCAATCTCGGACGCTGGCCCTGGCCCATGGATGCGTGGTTTGGTTATTGTCAGTGGCATGTTGCCGTGGGCTGTAACCGAGAGCCTTCGACCGTGAGAACCGCCGGGTGGAGTCATTTTGAAGATGCACCCAGAGGACGTTAGTCGAAGATGAGTTTCATCGGGAGCTAATTCCTGATAGGTGATGGATGTGATCGCCCCAGGTTTCGCCGGGCCGAGGTTGGTTTACCGGGTGCCGGTTTGGTATCATATAGTCAGTAATTGGGCTGCCACCAGAGATGGAAGCCGGGTTTGGACGAGACAGTAGCTTGGAGAGCAAGGATGTTTGAGCCGAAAGTGTGGAATTTTCGGTATCCCAGAGAATTCCAGTGTGGGGTATGACGGTGCGGTTGGGGTCCAACGGCCATAATGATGGTCCAAGTCCGGTAAATCACTGCGGATAACGGTCCGAAATTGGTGATTTTTATGCCCAACGCGAACCGATAAAGTTAAAGGCACGCGGTGTGAATGTCCGAATACATCAGCGAAGCCTATAAGTAAGGGCATTACGCCATGCAGGCGAAAGTGAACAGGGAATGTCTTAAGGGCTGGATAAACGCTGAAGATTGGTAACGGGGCAGAATATGACAGAAACACCCTCTGCAAAAGGACATGAGAATGTGCCGCGCCTGGAATGTCCGGAAATTGGATTATCGGCAGCCGGTTCCGCCGTAGTTCCTGTCGCGGGTGTTGTTGATGTTGTCGGGGCCGGAATTAGCACTGGGGATGTGCGGAAATGGTTTGTATTACAGACTAAAAGCCGTCAGGAAAAAGTGGTGTGCGATTTTTTCCGCGACCGCCAGATCGAATATCTGCTGCCGCTGGTGGCGAAAACCACCTATTACGGCAAACGCAAAGTAAAATCTGAACTGCCGCTTTTTCCGGGCTATGTTTTTGTTCGCAGTGCCATTCAAGAGGCGTATGCAGCCGATCGGACCAATCGGCTGGTTCGCATCATTCCAGTATTTGACCAAGCCCGAATAGAAGAGGAACTTCGCAGCCTGGCGCGGGCCTTGGAAGCCCAGTCGCCCTTTGATCGGCATCCGCAGCTTGTGGCGGGGGTACGTGTTGAGGTAAAATCAGGTCCGCTGCAGGGTGTGCGGGGCGTAGTGGAAAGCCGACTGAAAATGGATCGTCTGATTTTGCAGGTTGAAATCCTGGGCCAGGCGATCAGTGTTGAGGTTGATACCGACTTGCTGGCGATCCTCGAAGAGATGCCGGCAGTAGCTGCAAGCAATACGGGTGGCGTTCGGGCGGCGTAAAGCTGCCGATATAAAAGCGCCGCCGCAAACTCGGGGAAAATAGTCCCCTGATCCTTTCGCGCTAAAAATCCGCGCAAGCGACAATAGCGGAGCTTTGGCCAAATTTAATGCAAAAGCCGATCTCCCGGGCCGCCACGGTGGCGAACATTAATAGAGAAAAGCCATTGACCACGATTGCTGTAAACACTCAACGCTGTGCCATTGCTCCACAAGATCGCATTAAACGCGTCTATCTTCTGGCGGCGGGGCTGCTGGTATTATTGACCATGCTGGTGCAGCATCGGGCCTGGCACGATGTATTTTCCATTGCCTTAAATGATCAGGATTCCAGCCACATTTTGCTGGTGCCGTTTTTGGCGGTCTGGCTGATATGGGTGCGTCGCCAGCGCTGGCGTGAATGCCGCCTGTCGGGCCGCTGGATGGGACCCGTGGTGTTGCTGCTGGGGGCGGCGACGAGTAATTTCGGCGTGGATCATGGCATGGCCGTATTCTGGCATTTTGGATCCCTGCTTATGGCTTTCGGGGCGGTTGTCGCAGTTTTGGGATTTGATATCGTACGGAAATTTTTCCCGGCCTTCCTGATGCTGCTGTTTCTGGTGCCGGTGCCCGCAACCGTGCGGCAGGCCATTTCGGTTCCATTGGAACATCTGTGTGCGCTGCTTAGCCAGCAGATTCTGGAAATTGTGGGCGTCACGGTATCCCGTGCGGGCAATGTTTTAATCGTCAATGGCGTGAAAGTGGAGATTGCCGAAGCGTGTGACGGAATGCGCATGGCCATTGCGTTGATGGTGCTGGTGGCCACCTTCACGCTTAGTATTCCCATGAATCGCTGGGCGCGGGCCGTATTCCTGATTTTAAGCCCGGTGGTGGCGCTGCTTTGTAATATTATCCGACTTGTTCCCACGGTGTGGGTATTTGGTAAGTACCCTCATGCGGCGGCGGAAAATTTTCATAATATGGCTGGCTGGCTGATGCTTCCAATCGCATTTTTCCTGTTCTGGTCCGTATTGCGGCTGTTACGCTGGGCCTCAGTGCCGGTAGCCCCGTTCGGTCTGGCCTACGACCCGTAAAACGAGGCATGAGCGCATCAGGTTGGTCAACTCGACCTGCTTGAAAAACTGTTGGGACGGATCATTGTCCCGGAGGCGGTTGTCGCAGAACTTGCCCCGGGCCGCCATCTTCTTCTGAATGTACTGCACGGGATCCTAGCCGCTATCGATAATGCTGATAGGCGCTGAATAATGATGACACGACCGCCTCCGAAAAATATTGAAGTCGTCGACGACGCGATGGCCGAGGTCTTGCGAGCAAAAACCGGCGCGCAGCGGCTGGCCATTGCCAGTGGTATGTATGCCAGTGCCCGGCGCATGCTTATCGGTCACTTAAAAGCCGAAAATCCCAAGTGGAGCGACGCGCAGATTTCCGCGGAGGCTGCGCGGAGGTTGTCGCATGGAGCAGTTTGACCTTTTGCGGTACGCCACGGGCGTGCTGGAAACCATGCGACTGCGGTACTTTGTCACCGGGTCAACGGCCACGATTTTTTACGGTGACGTTCGATTCACCAACGACATCGACATCGTTGTGGATTTACCAGGACAATTTTATGGCCAAACCAACTACTACAGCATCTTCCCGCACGCCGGCCTGGCTGGCCTGGGCACCGGCGTTTGCCTGTGTCATTCTGCTGGCCGCTATTGAGGCGCGCGGGTACTTTGAAAAGCCTCCCAGGCAGGCCGGCGCGTATTTGGCGCATGTGCACGCCCTGGCGGAGACGATGCCGAAACAGTTCGGCCACTGGAGCGGCCGCGATGTGCCATTACCGCTTTCCGCTGTCCATCTGTTGCAGCCCAATGTGGATTTCTGCCGCAATTTTAATAACGGCAAAACCGGTGAGCAGGCCACGTTAATGGTCATTGACTGCTCGGACACGCGCAATCTTTCGGGCCACTATCCGCCGAATTGCTATCCGGGTAACGGCTGGATACTGGATAAATCAACGCCGGAAACCTGGGTGATAAACAGAACGCCCATCACGGGAATGGAATATAAGTTCCATCGGGGGGCATTTGATACTGAATCTCATATATATGTAGATGATTTTTTCATCATGCCGGACGGCAAATTTCTCGCAACGGAACGGGAATTTCTCCATGAGTCCGGAAGCTTTAATGAAAGAGTGTTTGGGGCCGCGCAGGTGGAACTTACTCTACCTGGCGACATGCTTCCCGCTGATCGAATGCAGGTATTTCACAGTCTGATTGGCGCGAACTGGAAGCTCATTAGTGCAATTTTACACGGAGTATCCAATGAATCCGCAAAATGACAGTATGGATTACGCGCCAACATCCCTGCGGCCGGAAATGACGCCCGGACCGGTGCAGTACGCCGATTCCGGCGACGCGATGGCCAACCCCCTGTTGCTGATGCATCGATTTCTCACCGGTCGCTACCACTGGGCGATCCTCCTGGGATTGGTGCTGGCGGTCGCCGGAAGTGCCTTGGCGTATAAGAGCCTGAAACTGGTATACACCAGCACCGGGCTGGTGCGCATCTTGCCGTACCTGCCCCGCATTTTGTACACCACATCGCAAAATGAAGCCATGCCCATGTTCAGTGCGTACATTAATTCTCAAACGGCGTTGATTATGAGTTCCCGTACCATTGATCTGGCCATGCAGAATCCCAAATGGCAAGCTTTGCATCGCGGCATTGATGCGCTGGCCAAAGCCCGATTCGCGCGTGAACTCACCGTGACTCATAAGCCGGGAAGCGAATTAATTTATGTCAGCTACACCAGCAAGGACCCTGTTGTGGCGCAAATCGGCGCTGATGCCGTCATCGGTGCCTACCGTCAACTTTACAGCCACGGTGATTCCGCAACGCAAAGTCTGCAAATCAGCGCCCTGCGTGACCGTCAGACCGTGTTGCAAAATGAATTACAAAGTGATCAGGATCAGATCACATCGTTGGCCAGTCAGTACGGCGCGGACGGCCTGGGGACGGTCTACAATTACAAGCTCGGCTTGATGAATGAACTGGATACCCAATGGCAGGAAGCCCGCATCGCCCTGGCCAAGGCCGGCTCCAGCGCCGTGACGGCCAAAGGGAAAAACGGAAAGCCAAAAGTTGCCAAAACGCCGCTGGCTCCCGCGTATGATCCCCAAGTGGCGCAGTTTGAACTGGAAGTTCTGGCGCTCAAAAAGTCGATCAAGGAACTCGAGCTATCCGGTCTGGGGCCAAACAATCATCGCATCATGACGTTGCAATCCAGCCTGGATGCACTGCGTGACGAAATGCGCAGCTACCAGGCCGGTTTAACAGGCAAAGGAGCACCCATTGCCCCGACCATGCCCGGCGAGGCCCTGTCGTTACCGCTGCTGAAGGCGCGCGAACGCCAACTGCGAATTCTGTATAAGTCTGTCAAGGCACAAACCCTTGATCTGGGCGGCCGATTCGCCAAAGTGCAGAACCTCCAGACCCAAAGCCAGGATTTGCGCCAGCAGTTGCACACCATTAAATCGCGCATGGATGCCATCAATATGGAATCCGCAACCGGGGGACGCATCCGT
>JAKBCC010000044.1 GCA_021808105.1 Planctomycetota bacterium | reverse complement strand
CGGATTCCCGAACTCAAATGGCCGAATGATGTGCTGGTAGATGATCGCAAACTCGCCGGTGTGCTCATTGAAACCCGGACCCATGTAAAAAATCCGGCGCTGACGGATTACGTTATTGGTGTAGGCATGAACGTGATGCAGACACGGCATGACTTTCCGCGCGAGCTTGCAGACCGGGCTGTTGCGCTAAATATGATTTGCCGCCAGTCATGGGAGATTCCTGCAGTGATCTTGGTCCTGCTTACGAATTTGCAGGCGTGGTGCAATCCGCCGGCATCAGCGGAAAAAATTATCCCGCTTTGGCGTTCGCGCTGTCGGATGCTGGGACAGCCTATCCGCGTATCGTGTGCGGGACAGATTATTGAAGGCACGATGGCGGATATTGATCCCATGGAAGGCCTGATTATCCGTGATTATCACGGCATGAACCACGCCTGTCTGGCCTCTCAGACGACCGTCTTACAGGATTGACTTGCTTGTGAATGTCGTTAGCATACCGCATGAAAGAATGGCGGATTGACGGTTTGGTGCCAATGGCCAACCGGCTGGTAGAGGCGAGAAGGTCCCGGCGCTTGGCCGGAAGCCGGTAAGGCCGATAGGCGCGCCCATGGACTGCGTGCCAAGCGCGATCCATCTGTTGTTTACATCGCGGCGTTTGGGTTTTCCGGACGGTTATCTGTATGTCCGCTTTTTCAGTGTGTCCTGTTGTAACAAACTCTGGAGGCTGTTTTGAATACCGGCTCAGGTACGAATTGGTTTGCGGCAGTAGCGTTGCATTGGACGGGGGGTCTGGCTTCTGCCAGTTTTTATCTGCCGTTCCGCGGCGTCAAGCGCTGGAGCTGGGAAACATACTGGCTGGTCGGCGGCTTCTTCAGTTGGATTGTTGCGCCGTTATGTTTTGCGTGGCTGCTGGTGCCGGATTTCTGGCAGGCCATTCATACCGCCAGTGCCTCAACGCTTTTCTGGACTTATTTCTTTGGCGTGCTGTGGGGCTTGGGCGGCCTGACCTTCGGCCTGACCATGCGGTATCTGGGCATCGGGCTGGGTATGGCCATTGCGCTAAGCTATTGTGCTGCGTTCGGCACGCTGATGGTTCCCATCTATGACGGGCAGTTTGGTGCATTGGCGTCGCATCTGTACGGTCAGGTTATTCTGCTTGGCGTCTTGGTGTGTCTGGCGGGTATTGCCGTCAGTGGTATGGCCGGCATGTCCAAGGAGCGGGAACTTCCAGAGGAACAGAAACAAAAGGCGGTCAAGGAATTTAACTTCAAAAAAGGAATTATGGTGGCCACCTTTTCAGGCATTATGAGTGCCTGCTTTAATTTTGGGATCACCGCCGCTACGCCGATTCAAAAAACCACCAAGTCCTTATTGCTGGCTCACCATGCCAGTAATATCTGGAACGGCCTGCCCTCGCTGATTGTTCTGTTATGGGGTGGATTTACCACCAATTTTATATGGTGCCTGATTCTGCATTTGAAAAATCGCAGCGGCAGGCAATATCTGGCCGCAACTTCCGCCCCGGATGAAAATCGGATCCTCACCGGCCTGGATGGCCCCGGCTATTCCCAGCCGATTGGACATATTGACTTGCCTTCCACTCGCGTGCCGTTGTTAAATAACTACACACTCTCGGCCATCGCGGGTGTCACCTGGTATCTGCAATTTTTCTTTTACACCATGGGCCAGACCAAAATGCCCGAAGCGGGCAAGTTCTCCGGCTGGACGCTGCACATGGCCAGCATCATTATTTTTGCCACGCTCTGGGGCGTCATACTTCATGAATGGAAGGGCACCAGCAAGAAAACCCACGCGCTTATTACCGGCGGCATTATCGTGCTGGTGCTTTCCACCATTATTGTCGGTATGGGCAATTATCTTAAAAAGAAGACGCCTGCGAAGCCGGCCAAAACCTCCGCTGCTCTCGTGGTGCCGCAGCATACGGCGTAAGCGTGTCATTACACGTTGCGTCACCGCTGATACAGCGGCAGATAATGGTAGGGCACGCATAAGGCCAGCACCGCCATGGCCGTCGCGTAGGCTTTGGAGCCTTGCTGTTCAATGCCGTCCGTGGGAGTCCAGGAGCCGTTGGCATTTTGTAAATGAATCAATTCATGGCGGATATGGCTGTAAATCTGCTGGTAATATTTGCCCCCTAATTCATTGGCCGCCTGACTGCAATAATAGACCGCATAAAAATAAAAATTCTCCTGCGGGGACAGGGGATGATTCATTAAGAAATCTCCGCCCGCGATGGCCTGCGGTGAATTTCTCCGGCCCATAAGTTCCAATGCCAGAATCCCTGTACCGGTGCGTGCCCTCCCCGGCGGCCCTCCCGGCTGATAGGCAAAACCTCCGTTGACATTGGCGTCGCGCACCACAAAGGCGATACCCTTTTTAATCGCCGCTGCGGGAATGGCCGCACCGCAATCCGCCGCTCCGCGCAAGGCCATGAGTTGCCAGCCCGTGCAGGAAATATCCGCATCCGTTGCCGTGGGCTGATATCGCCATCCGCCGGCAAAATTACCGCGCGACTGCTTTTGGGCGGCCAGAATCAGTGCCACCGCCTTGGCCAGCACCTTGCCAATACGCTTACGCAACGCCGGATTGGCCACGCCATAGGCCTCTGAGAGCATCACGGTGGATATGCCGTGGTCATACATGGTGCCGCCGGGCACCGTAATATACCCGTCGGGAAGTTGATGGTTTAGCACCCAGTTAATTCCCCGATCTATTACCTGATGGTGCGGTCCGGTTCCCGGCGTGTATCCGCGGGCCAGAAACGCCATCACTGCCAGGGATGTCACCGCAGGGCGGTCATTGCGATTGCACGGAAAGACTCCGCTGGCTTTCTGATGTTCCGTCAGCCAACCAAGCCCATGGGCGATGGCACTTTTTACATACACGGCAATGGGGTGCTCGGCTCGCGCGGAAGGCACACCCAGCGAAAAACCGGCAGAGATTATTCCCACGGCAGCCAAGACTGGAAGCCGGGGATAACGGATATGTTTCGTAAATCCTGTCGGTGGTAAGCGTAAGCAAAAATTCATCGCACCCGCATTTCTGAAAGCCGGATGTAATAATCACGCACCATGCGTTTATAGCCGGAGGGGATATTTTGCCTTGCCGTATTTAACAACTGTCGCCTGGCCAGCGGGCCAAGATTGCTCCACTGCGCGGGGCTGATTCCCATCGCCCGTATCGGCTGGGGCGGTGTGCCAGCGGGTCCCCCGGGACCTGTCATGCCACTGGGGTTGCCGCTTAAGCCCTTGGCCGCCGCACCGGGGGTGCTGCCCTGACCCGCCATGGCCAAACTCTTTCCACTTCCGCCCGTCGGTGCTCCCGGCGTGCCTTGCGTGTTCATGGTTTCGCCCGCAGCCCCAAGTGATTGCGCCGCCTGTTGTGCCGCCTGCTGATTTCCCTGTCCCGCCTGCTGCTGAGATTGCATGGCGCTTTGTACCTGCTGGGCGGCGGACATGATGCGCTGATAGGAACTTTGGCCGGTCTTGGCCTGTTGGCTGCCACCCTGGCTTTTACCACCCTTGGCCTGCTGATTACCTGCCGCTTTGCCCCCTGCACTCTTCTGCTGATTCCTCTGCTGATTCTTCTGCTGGATTTGCCCGGCAATCATATTTTTATATTGTGGCACATCCCGCATTTCCGGCGAATGCAGCGCACCGTTTAAATCATCCAGCGCAATTTTCAGGTGTTGCAAGGCGGATTGCTGATGTTCCGCGGCTTGAGCCTGGTTTACTTTTTTAAGTGCCTTCGCCGAAGCCTTCTGGTCACGCGTGCCGGATTGCATCTGCCGCCGCGCCTGGGCAATATCTGAATTTAAGTCCGGTGCCCCGGTCCGGGTTTGCTGTTCCAGTTTTTTAGCCAACGCGGTGGCTTGCGTAATCTGATCGGCAATCTTCCGGGCGTTCTGCGCCTGCTGCTGGGGATTTAGCGCGGGGGCGGAAATCCGGCTCATCAGTTTTCTGGTCTTTGCAGCCAACTGCTGTTGTTGCTGTGCCAGTTGCAGGGCCTTACGGGCCAATTGCTCTAATTGACCCTGTTGACCGGCATGAGTCTGGGTGTTTGCCACCTGTTGCTGTACCGCCTTATTCATGAATTGCCCGGCATGTTGCAGCAGTGCCCCGGCTTGTCCTGCATTCTGATCCGCCGCGGCCTGCATCGCCGCCTGGGCCTGGGTCATGGCGGCATTGAGGTTCTTAGCTTCTGCCGGGGTGGGTGATTCGTTAAGCATCTTTTGCGCCAGGTGATTCATAGCTGCGGCGGCCCGCTGAAGATCGTTGGCTTGTTGCGTGGGCGTGCTGGTGCCTTGCGGAGTGGTGGCTTGGCTGATGGTCGATAATTGGCTTTGATTGGCTAGCGCCCTCTGATGCGCCTGCTGCTGTTGCGCAGTGGGCGGCCGGGCCGCCTGGGTCAAATGCCGTGCGGCTTTTCGCAGGCTGTGGGCAATGCTGTCCTGCCCTTCAATGGCGGCCGGACCCGCATGTTGCCGCAGATTGCTTACCACTGCACCCATTGCAGGCTTACCCGGCAATTCTTTCTGGGCCTGACCGGCGGATTTGGCGGATGCGGCCAGCGACTGGATGTGCTTATTAAGTTTCTGCTGCTCCGCGGCCAGTTGCGAAAGTTGCGTTCTTGCGGACTGAGCGTGTAATTGCCGCTGAAGCGTACCGGCGGCCTGCTGCTGGGCGGAAATAATTTTTCCCAGCTTATTTTTCAGGCTTGACATGGTGGGTTGCACCTTGGCGGCGACGGGTGTTTGAAGCGACTTGTGTTGCTGCAGCAGTTTGGTGAGTTGTCGGTGCAAATTCTGCTGCTGGCGCTGCACGGCGGGCGAATTCGGTTGTTCGGTCATCTTCTGCGCCAACGCCCGCTGTTGCTGTGCCAGGGTTTTCAAGCTGTCCGCCAGTTGCTGCTGCCCGGCCTGCTGATTCATCTGCTGCTGAAGTTTGCCCAGAGCCTGCTGTGTCTGGCTCAGATTCTGTTGGGCAGAAGCCAGATTGGTATTCCGTTGGCCTGCTTGTTGAGCAGTGGCAAAGCTTGCGGCTGCCACCTGATTGGCGGCCTTGGGTAAATGCTGTTGGGCATCTGCGGCAGCTTTTTTTGCATTGGCTGAAAAAGCTGAATTTTGCGACGCTTTTGCCGCTGCCTGTAAATTATCCACCGTCTGCGCCAGATTCTGCTGCAATTGATCAGCCACGCGCTGCTGAGCGTCGGAAAATCGGCGGTTTCCCGGCGTGTGCTGTAAATTGGCAACGCGCTGCTGATCTTTTCGAATATTGTTCTGCGCTTTGGTAAGGGCTGTTTTTTCTGCGCGGTAGGCCGCCATGTCCCGGCGCTGCTGATAACTTTGCTGCAAATGCCGGTCGATGAGCAACTCATGCAGGCCGGTGCGGGTTTTCTGATGCCCTGGCTGGCGGTTGTCAATCGCTTCGAGTCGATAGTAGATGGCCCGGGCATGCGGGCGGTCGGCGGTTAAAAGCTGTTCCGCCACTGACAGCTTCCAGGTTTGTTGCACCTTCCTGGGATTTTTAATTCCCAAGTCAATGTTATAGCTCATCGGAAGAGAATGCCCCACCGTGACAAGGGCCTGCACGCCGGACAGGCCAAATTCATCGGTTGCCTCAAACATAATCGGCACGGAATCATCCGCCCGTACGCGCACGCGCCGGGCCGGCTGGACGATGTGAATCAGCGGCGGTTGATCCGGAACCGCGACAACCGGCCAGGAACGATTGTCATTGTTTTTTATTCCCTGGGCATTCACCAGATTAATGCGATAGCTGCAGCTGTACTCTACGGGAAAGGTCGCCTGATATTCCAAAGCCGTCAGGTGAGTCAACGGCAGCGGTTGGAGCACCCCGGCCACCGGCGTGCCCATGGCGACAACACTTTTCGCGGCCAGCGGTTCGGAAGCATGAACAATTAATTGCACCTGTGTGCCGATGATGGCGGTAATCGAGCCGTTTTTTCCTGCCACGCTTCGCGGAGGCAGGGCAGTATAAGTCGGAAACGTGTACTTGATCTGCAGTTCGGAAATGCGCGGGCGGGCAATGACGTTCGCGTGATACCAAGGGCTTTGGGCATTTCCTGAAGCCAGTTGATAGCGGAATGTTCCCGCAATATCCTTCAATTGAGAACGAAAGGCATTCGGGCCGATATGCGTCATTGCAATCAGCCGTTGTGTTCCGGCGGTATTGGTCAGATTCAAGGTCATGGATCGTACCGACTTACCGCCCAGCGGCGGCCTGGCTTTGCCGACAATTTCCAGGTCTGCTCCCTGCCCCAGCGTGACATCCCCCGGCGTTACATGGATGGCTAATCCTGAACCCACCGCCGTGCTCCACGGGGCAAAAATCCGTCGCACACCGGTGGTCACGGTTTGTGGAAATAACGGCCAGAGAATCATCCACATCAGAACGGCCGGCGTACAATAGGCTGCCCATTTCAGGATGTTTTTTCGGGATAAAACCGTATCGAGGTTGATGCGGTCGGTATGCTCCTGGGCTTCTTGAATGACATGGCGCACCATTTCCGGTGAAGCATGTTCCACCGGCGGGGGGCTTTGTGAAAATTCTACAGCGCTGATAATGCGTTCTTCATGTTCCGGCTCACTGTTTTCCACCATTCCCGCCGCCGATTGCAGATCCACTTCACCCCACGCAGGCCTTAGCAGCCAAACCGTTGCGGCAATCATGCTGGCCCATGCGCCCAGGGCGATGATCCATCGAAGCACCGGCGGCAGATTCGGCCGGTTACCCAGCAGCAACACCACCAGCAAAGAAATCAAGAGACAAATCAGAAGCGATTTAAGCAGAGCACGGATAATCTGGAATCGCCGATGACGACTGGCCACATGTCCAAGAATTTCCGCAATATCCATCGGCAACGCAGTGGCTGCATCTGAAGCGGTTTGTACTGGGTTTTCCGGCATGGTCAAACCTCGCCAAAACGGAAGTTTGCTCCAAGCTTCCGCTTTTACAGACACTATTGTACCGGTTCACAACACAAATGGGCAGTTGCAAATGGGCAGTTGCAAATGCCTTGCTATCTATCGCAAAGCGCATGACAATACCTAGGAGGCTGTCCGAGTAATGGCCGTCGCAACCCGGCGATTACTCGGACAGGCTCCTAACCGTTCGGCTGCCTGACGCACTGCTTATGATGGAGGCTCATATGCCACGATGTCCCGGTTGTTTTGTCATACTTGCCATCAGTACGTATGGAGGAGTGAAGGTGAGAACCTGCAACAGTTGCTTCGGGACGTGGATTTCCCGGGTCAGCCTCATGCACATTGTTCGGGCGGTGGAACCACCCGAAGCCGGCCCGGACACGCCATCGCTTAAGGATTTAGCCGCGCTGGTTATCGAAGGGCATAACAAACGCCCCTTTCCGTGCCCGGAGTGCCGACAGCAAATGATCATGGATCGTCTGCATCCGATGATTCCTGTTGATATGCAGTTTTGTGGTAAATGTTCGTATGTTTGGCTGGATGTCGGTAAATTGGCCATGACCCAACGCCTCTACCATGAGCTTACCAACAGCACCGATCCGAAGATTATAGAAATTCGTGATCGGTATGCCCTGGCAAGCCTGGGAATGGAAATTCAGAAAGAACGAATTCAAGCCTTGGGCAGTTCTACCGCCGTGGCCATGGGACAGTCGATGGGATTTTCATCGCCGTTCGGCGTCGGCGGCGGGTTTGATCTTAATATGCTCGTGGGAATGTTAGACATATAAGCACACCTTGCAGGGCCGCAGATGAAATTCGCAGTTATTGGAATCGATCATGGCCATATTTATGGACAAGTGGAAGGGCTTTTATCCATTCCCGGAACTACTTGCGCCGGCGTTGCAACTGCCGAGCCGCACCTGCTGAAGGAATTCTCTCTGCGGTTTCCCGGCATCGCGGTACGCAGCAGGGAATCTATTCTTGCCGATCCCACCATTGATTTGATCGCCTGTGCCGCCATAAATTCCCGGCGCGGAGCGTTGGCTGTGGAATCAATGTCGCATGGCAAACATTTTTTTGTGGATAAGCCGCCCCTGACGGATTTGCATCAGCTCGATCCGCTGCGCCGCGCGGTCGAAAGCAGCGGGCGGCTCTATTTTGTGTATTTCAGTGAGCGGCTAAGCAACCCCTTTGACCAGCAGGCCAGGGAAATATATCAGGAGGGTGGCATTGGAGAACTGGTGCATTTAATGGGTCTTGGGCCGCATAGACTTAATGCGGCCAGCCGCCCGGAGTGGTTTTTTGATCCTTTGCAATATGGCGGTGTGCTTAATGATCTGCTGTCGCATCAGGTGGATTGGTTCTGCTGGTTTACCAATGAAAAGATCAACCATTTCAGCAGCCGCGTGGGCCGATTTGGGGCTGCCCCGGAAAGAAACTTTGACGATTTCGGGGATGTCACCGTGACGGCGGAAAGCGGAATAACCGGCTATTTTCGCGCGGACTGGTTCACGCCGGAAAAAAATCCGGTGTGGGGCGATGTCCGCGGATTCATTGTGGGAACGCGTGGTACCATTGAAATTCGCCGCATCGCTAACCTAAGTGCGATCGATTCAACCGATAGCGGGCCGTGCATGATTCTGACCAACGACACATCCGGTCCGGTGCGCCTTGTGCCGAAGAATAAAACTTTGACCTGGCCGCAGGAGATCATGACGTCTTTGCAGCAGGGAAAAAATCAGCTCAATGACCCGGACATGCTGTGGCATGTCATGGAAACCACCCTTCGCATACAGTCCCAGGCTCTACGCGTGAAGTAGGTCCGCCGGCGGTGCGGGGGTGGTAAATGAACCTACTAAAGTCAAGTCCAGTCTCCGGCTGCCGCATCGCTTAAATTATAAGCAAGCGTCGTGGAATAATGTGCCGCGTGCATGGAAAGCAGCAGTCACGCGGCCCTGGTGTCCAGGATAGCACAACTCACAACAACCCGTACATCCGTGTGAAATAACCGCTTTTTATCAGCATGGCGGCAGGTGTTAACGCGAAATTCCATATCCACTTCCCATCGCGGCATTGTATTTGCTTCAAACATACCGTGGTGAGATTCACCGCGTTCCCCGATTCCTGATGAATCGGCGTTGTTCTGTGAGGCATTTTTTGCATCCGGACAGCGGTACAAAGCTTGAATCTCCTTTTAATTGTTCTTTCTTTTTTTAAGGAGGACACATGCCTGTATTATGAGATCATCGAGTTGATTATCCGTGCAATCGCGGAAATATGCGTCCGCCCGCGGTACTGCCAAAGTCCTCAGGATGCTGCAATCTGATGTGTCATCAGATTCGCGATGGATTCTTATTGACTTTATTTGGGAGTATTTTCAATGTTATCGTCACTTACGGGTAACCCCAGGATCGCCAGTGCATTGGCGGCCGCTGTGATGTTGAGCGTCGCCAGCGTTAGTGCGGCGGCAAACAGCACCTCAGGCTCATCGCGTGTCGCCGGGGAGCCTTCGGGCTTATCAGCCGCGGCCACCGGATCGGCAGCGGATCAAGCAGTTAATGATTTGTTAAATAAGTCCGGTGCAAGCGCCGCTAATACCGTTGTCTCATTGGATGATGCCGGCGGTGATACCCTGGGTTCCGCCATGTCGGTATTTATTCAATCCACGTTTGCCACGGATTATATTACGCCGCGCGGTTTGCATGTGTCCGACAAGGGCGTTACCTGGCAGCCGTTAACGGTCATCAATATGGACGTGTATAGCGGCAAGGGATTGATCAGCGATGTGACTGCGTACGGGGGCATCTGGCAGGACTGGAACAGTCAGCAGCATATTAAACCGGATGGATCATTTCAGGAAATTGATCCCTTTGTCGGTGTCAAGACCACCCTTGCCAAGGCTTTCACGCTGGATTTTGAGTACGTTGATTTCATCAGCCCCAATGGCTCGTATACCACCGAGCAAAACCTGTCGTTGAAACTCAGTTATCACGATACGTTTTTCAAAAACTTTTCGTTTAATCCTTACATCAATCCATTTTATGAAGTCACCGGAAGTTCAACGGTCGTCACCGGTCGAAATGGCGGGACGTTTGACGTGGAAGTCGGTATGGTTCCAACGTACACGCTCACGGCGATCAAAAAGTATCCGATCACCATTACCCTTCCGACCTGGTTTACCGTCGGCCCCAGGAACTTCTGGGATGCCACGGGGCAGACCAAAAACAATTTTGGCGTACTTTCCTCGGGTCTGCAACTGGCGGTTCCGCTGTCATTTATTCCCAAGAAATTCGGGGCCTGGACGGCCTTTACCGGCTTCCAGTATTACAACGAACTCAATAATAATCTGATGACCGCATCGCATATTCTCGGCACCGGCGGACACCGGAATATTTATATCGGCACCGCCGGCGTCAATGTGTTTTTCTAAATCCGTGTTGAATGTTTCAGACAGTCAATGTTAAGAAAGGAATAAAAATGAAAACTGGTACAACCTATCTTGTCCGTTATGCTTCCAGGCGGCTCCAGCCGCTGCTGGTGGCATTGGCGGCATTGCTTTTACTGACAGGTGCCGCCAGACCGCTGTGGGCCGATACAACCGTCGGCGTAATCACCGTGGGTTCCACCAAGGACTGGGGCTACAACGAAGCCCAGGCGGTGGCCGGAAAATCGTTAAAGCAGATTCCGGGAGTAAAAGTGGTGGTTCAGGACAATGTCCCGGAAACGATCGCCGTTACCCAGACGATGCAAAGTATGATCAACTTTGATAATGCCAAAGTGATATTTGCTACATCTTATGGATATTTTCCATTTGTCTGCAAACTGGCACCCAAATATCCCAAGGTGCTCTTTGTTCACTGTGGGGGCGACTATATCCCGGGGAAGACACCCAAAAATGTTGCCACGTATTTTGGTGATGTTGATGAAGTGGAATATCTAAGTGGAATCGTCGCCGGGTACAGCAGCAAAAGCGGCAAGCTCGGGTTTATTGCCGCCAAGCCCATTCCTCAGGTATTGCGTGACATTAACGCTTTTACTCTCGGTGCCCGATCAGTTAATCCCAAAGCCACCTGCACCGTTGTCTTCACGGGCGACTGGTTCCAACCCGTCAAGGAAGCACAGGCGGTCAACAGTCTGGCTGATCAGGGAATTGATGTCGTGACCATGCACGTGGATAGCCCCAAGCAAATTATTCTCACCGCCAAGAGTCGCGGGATATATGTTTGCGGCTATCACTTCGACGGTGCGGCGTTATATCCCAAAGGCTTTCTGACCGGCTCCGCCTGGAACTGGGCACCGATTTATAAAGAACTCGTTACCGACGCCATGACGGGAAAAACCTATCCGCACAGCATTATGGAAGGCTTCCGCGACGGGGTCGTGAAGCTTGATCCGTTTGGTCCGGCCGTTTCCCCCGCCGCCAAAGCTGCGGCATTGGCTGTGAAAAAAGAGTTTATGGCCGGCAAGTTCCAGATCTTCAAAGGGCCGCTCTATTCCAACGGCGGAAAACTTGTGATTCCCGCCGGGGTCGTGTACCACGATGCCGCTCCGACGCTGGATGGCATGAATTATCTGGTCAAAGGTGTTATCGGTAAGATCAGTTGGAATTGAAAATGCGTATAAGTCAAGGCCAACTCTGGCTTAATTTTCCCATGGTCAACGCCGTGCGGGCGCGCAGTGGGTTTCTTCTGCGACTCGCTGAATCGCTGACCATCACCGGGGCGGCTCTCCTCGCCTCGGTGATGGTCTTCAGCATCTTTGTGGCCATCATGAAAGTCAATCCGCTTCAGGCCCTGTATGCAATGTATCTGGGTGCCTTTGGCACAAGCTTCTCCTGGCAGGTAACCTTGGTGAAGGCTTCGCCGCTGCTGCTGACGGGATTATGCACGGCGTTGCCCATGCGCACAGGGCTGATTGTCATCGGCGGTGAAGGAGCGTTCGTCCTGGGCGGACTTTTTGCCGCCGAGGCTGCGCACTTTGTGCCGGGCGCTCCAACGATCATTGTCTGGCTGGTCATGGCCGCCGCCGGATGCCTGGTGGGGGGAATCTGGATTATGATCCCGGCGGCCCTGCGGGTATATCGGGGCGTTAATGAAACCATCAGCACCCTGCTGATGAATTACATTGCCATCGCCATATTCAATCAGTTGGTCGAAGGGCTTTTTCATGATCCCAATTCTTTGAACAACCCTTCTACCTACAGCATCGGCGATAATAATATGATTGGCGATATTGGTAATTCCCAGGTGCATTGGGGATTGATCGTGGGCATGGGGGTCTGTGTTCTCGCATGGATATTGGTGCATCACACCACGCTGGGCTTTTCAGCGGATCTCGCGGGTGGAAATCCGAAGGCCGCCCGGCTTTCAGGCATCCGGATAAACCGTGTGATTCTCTGGTTCGCGTTTCTGGGAGGAGCCTGTGCCGGCCTTGCCGGCATGATACAAGTCGCGGCCGTGCAGGAACGCGCCAACGACGGATTAAATGTTGGTTATGGATATGCGGGAATTCTTGTGGCATTCATGGCCCGGCAGGATCCGCTGGCCATTATTCCCGTGGCTGTGTTACTGGGGGGCGTACATGCCGGGAAAATTCTGCTGGCCACGCAATTGGGCCTGCCGAATTCGGCCGCTTTGGTTTTCCAGGGATTGTTGTTTCTGTTCATTCTGGGGGCGGAAACGCTTTATGGTCGATTTTCGATTTTCCAACCGCAGGTGCGAACATGAGTCAATCACTGGGATATTGGGGTGTGCCCCTGGCAGTTCTCGGAGGCATCCTCCGATTAAGTCCGCCGTTTCTTTTCGTGAGCCTCGGTGAATGCCTGACCGAAAAAAGCGGACGCATTAACCTGGGCCAGGAAGGTACGCTGGTGATGGGTGCCATGAGCGCCTATGGAATTTCATATCTCAGCGGATCGCCGTGGCTGGGAGTGCTGGCCGCCGGTGCTGTGGGGTTTATTCTCGGCAGTATTCATGGCTGGTTCTGTTCACGCCCGCGGGTCAATGATATTGCGCTGGGCATCGCCATGATGTTTCTGGGAGAGGGTCTGGCCTTTTATCTTGGGCGCGGATTGATTCAACCGCAGGCCGCGCAGTTGGCTTCGGTCAATCTTGGCTGGTGGAGCCATCAGCCGGAAATTGTTGCGGCATTGAAAATTAATATTTTGCTGCCCGTTGGTCTGGCGCTGGCAGTGATCATGTGGTGGGCCTTTCGGTATACGCGGTGGGGCATGATCGTGCGGCTGGCGGGTGAAAGCACCGATGCCTCACGCGCCATGGGCTACAGCATTAACACGATCCGATTTCTGGCAACGGCAATTGGCGGGTTTATTGCTGCCATCGGCGGGGCATTTCTCTCGCTTTATTATCCGGGATCATGGAATGACAACATTTCCAGCGGCCAGGGACTTATGGCGGTGGCGCTGGTGATATTTGCGCGCTGGAATCCGATTAACTGTATTTACGCAGCCGTGATTTTCGGCGGGGCGAAGGCTATTGGACCAGCATTACAGGCCGCCGGCTACAGCTCCTATACCTATCTGATGAATGCGGCACCGTATGTGCTGACGATGGTGATTATGATCATTACCTGTTCACGCACCCGGGCATGGGTCGGTGCGCCGGCGGAACTGGGTGCGAGCTTGAGATGATGAAGAACGGCCGGCAAAGCGCAAAGATGGCTTCCACGCCCTATCCGTGGCCCTATGACGGCGATTTCCGCTGTGAAAATACTGCGCTATTTATTATTGACATGCAGACGGATTTCTGCGGCAAAGGTGGATATATTGATCTGCTGGGATATGACATTTCCATAACCCGTGCCTGTATTGAACCGATTGGTCAGTTACTGGCTCCAATGCGCGCCGCCGGCTTTCATATAATTCACACGCGGGAGGGGCACCGGGCGGATTTATCCGATCTTCCCGCCAACAAGCGCTGGCGGTCGCGCCAGGGCCATGCCGGCATTGGTGATCCGGGGCCTTGCGGGCGCGTGCTGGTCCGCGGTGAACCGGGCTGGGAGATTGTTCCGGAATTAGCGCCGCTGCCCGGTGAACCCATTATCGACAAGCCGGGAAAAGGATCGTTTTATGGCACGGATCTGGACATGATTTTGCGGCAGCGCGGAATTCGCAACATTGTTCTGACCGGCATTACCACCGATGTGTGCGTGCATACGACCATGCGGGAGGCCAATGACCGCGGTTATGAATGCGTGCTGCTAAGCGATTGTTGCGCGGCCACTGATCCAGCCAATCACTTGGCCGCAATTAACATGATCAAGATGCAGAACGGCGTTTTCGGCGCTGTGGGGACATCCTTACAACTGATGGAGATTATCCAATGAGTTCAGGACGTGTTGAAGTGACCAAACATGGCGCGCCGGGGCTGGAAGTTATCGGCATGAGTAAACGGTTCGGTTCGCTGAAGGCTCTGGACAACGTGAGCCTGAAAGTCCAACCCGGTACGATCCATGCCCTGCTGGGCGGCAACGGTGCAGGAAAAAGCACGCTGGTGAAATGTGTTATGGGCTTTTATCACGCTGATGAAGGGGATATTGTTCTTGGCCCCAAGCAAGTCACAGTCAAAGACCCGCGCGAGGCACGGGAACTGGGAATGGGTATGGTGTACCAGCATTTTACGCTCGTGCAGAATATGACCGTGCTGGAGAATCTGGTGCTGTCGCGCGGCAAGGTTCCCGGCGTTATCAAGTGGCAGCAGGAGCGGCAGGAGGTAGAGCATTTCATGGCGACAACGCCTTTTAAGCTCAGTACCGATGCAAAAATCAGCGGTCTTTCCGCCGGTGAAAAGCAGAAACTGGAAATTCTCAAACAGTTATATCTCAATACCAAGTTGCTGTTTCTCGATGAGCCGACCTCCTCTCTTACGCCCGGGGAAACCGAAGAGGTGCTGGGAATGTTGCAGGCCATGGTCCGGCGGGGAGAACTAACCATTGTGCTTATCACCCATCGGTTCCGCGAAGTCATGCGATTCGCCGATGCCTGCACCATCTTACGTAATGGCAAATTCGTCGGCACCGGACAGGTGGCAGAACTGGATCAACAGCGCATGTCCGATTGGATGATTGGATCTGATCAGGTAATCCAAACCGCTTCCCGCAAAGAAACGCCGAGCGGCTCGGTCAAATTAGAATTGCAGGAACTGCAAGCCCAGGGTGATTCCGGCGTACCGGCATTGGAAAAACTCACGGTGTCCGTGCACGGCGGCGAAATTGTGGGTATTGCCGGCGTCTCCGGCAACGGCCAGAAAGCGTTGATAGAAGTCATTGCCGGCCAAAGACCACTTACCGCCGGGCAGATTCTCGTGCGCGGTCAGCGGTATCGGGGAACACGCCGAGAAATCCAAATGCACCGTCTGAACTGCCTTCCTGAAGAACCGCTGCACAACACATGCGTAGGGCATATGAGCGTGACCAGGAATATGGCCATGCGGAAATTTGATCAAAAGCCCAACCGCATGTTCGGCTTCTTCCTGCACAATGGCCGCCTGCGCCGTCACGCGTTGGATCTGATCAGGCGTTACAATGTTAAAACGCCGTCACCGGAATCCCCCATTCGCAATCTATCGGGGGGTAATATTCAGCGGGCGGTTCTGGCGCGTGAGTTGTGCGAACCCAGCGAAGTTCTTATCACCGCCAATCCCTGTTATGGTCTGGATTTTCATGCTACAGCCGATATTCGTTCGCAAATTATGGAAGCCCGCAATCACGGAGCCGCAGTCCTGCTGATCAGTGAGGATCTCGATGAAATTCTGGAACTTGCCGATCGTATTTTCGTTATTTTTGAAGGCAATTTAATTTATGAAACATCCGCGGCTGCCGCAGATGTTTCACAGATCGGCCAAGCCATGGCCGGCCATTCATCGGCGGAAGAACTGGTGCACGCATGAAAATCGTTGAAGCCCAACCGTTTCCTTATGAACTGCCGGAACAGGGCGTGGCGTTGATCGTGATTGATATGCAGCGGGATTTTATTGAAGCCGGCGGCTTTGGCTCCATGCTGGGAAATGACGTGCGCCCGCTGGCGGCCATTGTCCCGGCGGTACGTGAGTTGATCGCCGCCTTCCGCCATCGCGCGTGGCCGATTATTCATACGCGGGAGGGGCATCAAAGTGATTTGTCTGATTGTCCGCGGGCCAAGCGCCATCGCGGATTTCCGAAGCTTCGCATCGGTGATGTGGGTCCTATGGGGCGAATTCTAATTGACGGACAACCCGGCAATGAAATTATCGCCGAACTGGCACCGGCTCCGGGAGAATACCAGATCGTCAAACCCGGCAAGGGGGCCTTTTATAAAACCGATCTCTCCACCATTCTCGCTGACCTGAAGACCACCCATCTGGTTTTCGCGGGCGTTACGACTGAAGTCTGTGTGCAGACTTCCATGCGTGAGGCCAACGATCGTGGCTATTACTGTTTATTAATTGAGGATTGTACCGCCAGCTATTTTCCAGGGTTTCGCCAGTCCGCGCTGGATATGATCCGGGCCCAGGGGGCCATCGTCGGTTGGACCGCAACATTAAAAGGTTTCCTGCAATCGATGGAGGATAAGCGCACCTATGCCTGAAGATACACCTCTGGTACTGTGCAATTTGTTCGGCCCGGATGCTGACCTGGATCAATTTGACTGGCAGCCGTTTAAGGAAGGAATTGAGATTTATCGCATCTACGGCGATGGTACATCCGGTGCTGCTGCGGCTCTTTTACGTTATCAGCCCGGCGCAGCGGTGCCGCTGCATGAGCATCCGGATTACGAACTGGTTTTAATTCTACGGCAGGGACAGTGTGATGCGCGCGGGGCGTATGGGGCCGGCACGCTGCTGGTAAGTCCGCCGGGCAGCCGCCATGCCATACGCAGCCCCGGAGGGTGCGTGGTGCTGATTGTCTGGAACCAGCCCGTAAAGTTTATTTAGTATGGTAGAATTCCATGTGTGCTGCGGTATGCGGTGGCAGCGGTAACACAGCATCATAGAGTATCAGGAAACACGCGACCATGGCAGAGGATTTGCAACGGCTGGCTTTCAACCGCGATTCAATTGCCGAAGCTTATGAGCAAAAAAAGTATACGGTCACACAGGTAATTGAAGAATCGTTCCGCCGTATTGCCCAATCGCCGCAGGGCGTCTGGATTTCCGCCACAGAGCGTCATGTGCTGCTGCGCCGGGCTGCAGATGCGGACACTTTGCTATCTGCCGAGCCTGATGTACTAAGCCGCCTGCCGCTTCTGGGAATTCCGTATGCGGTAAAAGATAATATCGATGTTGCCGGTTTGCCCACGACTGCCGCCTGCCCGGCATTTTCTTATATGCCCCAGGAAAGTTCACCGGTTATTAAGCTGCTGGATAACGCCGGTGCAATATGTATGGGCAAAGTCAATATGGATCAATTCGCTACCGGACTGGTCGGGGTTCGATCCGCGTTTGGCGCATGTCCCAATGCGCTGAACTCTGATTATATTTCAGGGGGATCCAGTTCCGGATCAGCTGTGGCCGTGGCGCTGGGTCAGGTGAGTTTTTCCCTGGGAACGGATACCGCAGGATCAGGCCGCGTTCCGGCGGCCCTGAATAATATCATCGGCTTTAAACCCACCCGCGGGCTGCTTAGTACGCGCGGCGTGGTGCCGGCGTGCCGATCGCTGGATTGTGTATCGGTCTTTTCTCTTCTGGCCGCCGATGCGTGGCGTGTCTTTACGGTGCTGCGGCAACCTGATGCCGAGGACGAATTTTCAATCGCCAATCCACCCCCTATACAGCCACCGGCGTCGCTGCCGCCTGCGTTTGTGGTGGGCGTGCCCCGGCGTGATAAGCTCGAATTTTTCGGCGATTCGGAAGCTGCCGATCTATTCCAGAATGCGATTAAAAGAATTATGGCTCTGGGCGGCAAAGTGGTGGAAATTGATTTTACACCATTCCAGGAAGCCGGTGAACTGCTCTACAATGGTCCCTGGATTGTAGAGCGTTATGCCGGACTTCAAGCATTTGTCGTGTCTCATCCGGGCAAATGCCTGCCGATTATCGAACAGATTTTTTCCGCTTCCCGCAATTACACCGCTGAAGATGTATTCACCGCTTTACATCGGCTGCGAAAGCTGATCATGCAAACGCGGCAAACGTGGAAAAATATTCAGGCCCTGGTGCTGCCCACGGCCCCGACTATCTATCACCGTTCTCAGATTCACGCCGATCCGATCCGCCTGAATACTCAGTTGGGATATTACACCCGCTTTGCCAATCTTCTGGACTGCTGTGCCGTCTGCGTACCGGCTGCGATCCGTTCCGATGGCCTGCCATTTGGAATTTCTTTTGTTGCCCCGGCCTTTCATGAGCATGAGTTAATTGCCCTGGCCGGGGGTTTCCACAGCGATACGCACCTTTCGCTGGGAGCCACGCCGCACAGAGTTTCCGGCAACGCCCCGGCAGAATCAGCCTCGGATGCACACGTGATTGATCTAGCGGTGGTCGGTGCGCATCTATCCGGCCAGCCCCTGAATTATCAGCTCATCAATGTTCAGGCCCGCTTTGTGCGAGAAGCGCACACCGCAGGCTGTTACCGCCTTTCCAGTCTCGCCAATAGCAAGCCCGCAAAACCTGGATTGCTGCGCGTGGCTCGCGGCGGGGGAGCCATTCGTCTGGAGATATGGCGCATCCCGCGGTGCAACTTCGGTGATTTTCTGGCACTGGTGCCGGCACCCTTATGTATCGGGACTATTAAACTGGGCGACGGTACCAGCGTAAAAGGCTTTTTATGTGAATCCATCGCCGTGGATGAGGCACGCGATATAACCTCCTTCGGCGGCTGGCGAGAGTTTTTGATTGAAGACCGGTAGGAAGCGGGGTATAACGCTGCCTATGACAGTTTCACACAGCAGGAAAGTTAGTCCACAGCCGCCATTCTGTACCGGCTATTACCGTGAACCGTTTCTATCACTGTGTTCAAACCTTCCCGATAGTACGGCGTATTGCCCGAAGGATTTCTATGTGGAATGGGGGCCGGTGTTTCATCGCGGGCGCCTGGACGGCACTGCGCGAGTCCTGATTCTGGGAATGGTTCCAACCCAGCTTGAACTTATAACCCGTCGAATTCTTATGGGAGAAGCCGGTCAGCGGGTGCAGGGATTTCTTGCCAAGCTTGGGCTGGAAAGAAGCTATGTCATGCTCAACACGTTTATCTACAGCATTGCCAACAGCAAGGCTCCAGGAATATATCAGGATCACCCGGCTATATCCGGTTATCGCCATGCGTGGATTGATGCTTTGGTAACTCCGGGTATTGATGCGGTGATCGGTCTGGGTGCACGGGCTGATGCCGCATTTGCCGCCTGGCGACAAACTTCCACCGGTAAAATGTTTTCCGGGGCGTACGTTAATATTGTGCATCCCACACAGCCCGAAAGCGCCGCCCACGGCGATCCCGCGCGATTGGCTGCAGCCACTGCGGCATTATTGGATAACTGGAATGCCGGCCTGACCTTACTGCATAAAACAATCCGGACCCCGGATCATGATGTAAAGCTGACCCCTTATCAGAGCCGCTTCACCCCAGATGATGTGCGGCCGGTTCCGTTGTTTGATCTTCCGGTTGCCACGCCCGAATGGATGGGCGAAGCGTCGGTATGGGCCACCCGGCCTGGCGGAGATCGCATGGTCAAGCGCGCCAGCATTACCGTTTCTCCCCCGGAAAGCGTCTACCGCCAGTTCGATATAACAGATTCCCGATAATGTTGGCTCATTGGGCTGCGGCACGGATCGTGGGATCCTCCTTCGGATCAGCAGCGACTGCCTTAAGTTCCGCTGCGGCTTGAGGGCCGCCTGATGCTTTTAATGCGATGACTGCCGCGCGCCGCACGCTTGGTAGAAAAAAATGATCCGCATCATGCAGGATGCTTATCAGCGGGACTATGGCACGCGGGTCTTTCCGGGTGCCCAGAGCCTTGATGGCTTCCTCACTGACTTCAGCCATCGCATCGCGGGTTGCACTGATCAGCGCATCCAAGGCCCGCGGATCGGCAAGAGCTCCAAGACTTTTAACCGCTGCTGCCCGCACGATGGTATGAAAAAAGTGATCGTCATTGCGGGCCACTTCAATCAGCACGTCCACTGCCGCCGGGTCGCCGCAGACGCCCATGGCCATGACGGCATCCCGAGCTTTATCCGCCGAGCGATCTCGAACCGCGATCAACAATTCTGCAAAAGACGCCTTGGGTTCGGGTGCGGAGGATCGAGTCGCCGCCGATGCCACGGCGATTCCAGGCAGGACGGCCGCAGGAGTTTTCGTGGCGGGAGAAGGCTTTTGAGCCGGCTCTGGTGCCGGTGCTTTTGCGTCCTGTTTCATCGTTTGCGGTTTGTTTTTGGAATTTCTTCGGAAGTTAAACATGCCATATTCTCTCTGTTCAAGCGGTAAAAAAATATCAGCATCCAAGTTGGGCGGACGCCGATTCCACAGTGAATACTTTAGCAAATTCAACATGCTCAAACAAATCAACCGCGCAAAAAAAATCTCAACCAGTAATTTAACGCAACTGTTTGACAAATACGGCAGGTCGGATGGATGATACCACCATTGGCCTGATCACAATCGGCCGTTGTGGCTGAACGGGCGGAATGCTTCATGGTTGCTGCGGCACGGCAATGTTTTTCAATAAGGAGTTCATGCATGCTTCGTAGAGAATTCTGTAAACTGCTGGCCGGCGCAGCGACTGCTGCGGCTCTTCCGACATTGGGCCAATCCGTCAACGCGGCCCCGATGACTGTCGGCGGATTTGATAAGCACACCGAAACCTTCCCTGAATTCTGTGCCACACCCGCCAATCAGCGAGTGTTCTATGCCTTGCGTGGCAAGACCATCGCACGTGAAAAACTCCATAACACCGGCTGGCGACCCACCGGCTGGGGCAATCCGCCGGCGCTTCCGGTTCCGGGCGGATCTCATGACGGCGTGCCCATGGAATCGCCGATTCCCAATCTCGCCGGCGATGGTCCGTATGAACCGACCTGGAAGTCACTGCTGGAGTATGACTGCCCGGAATGGTACCGCGATGCGAAATTCGGCATCTGGAATCACTGGAGTCCGCAATGCGTCCCGGAAGATGGAGACTGGTACGCCCGGGATATGTATATTCAAGGCTCCGGGCAAAATAAATATCAGGTGCAACATTACGGCCCACCGTGCAAATTCGGCTACAAAGACCTTTGTGCCCAGTGGACCCTGTTGAACTGGGAACCCGAACACCTCATGGATCGCTATAAAAAGGCCGGTGCCAAGCTCTTTATCGCTCTGGCCAACCATCATGACGGCTTTGACACCTGGAATTCCAAGCATCATCAGTGGAACGCTCACAACATTGGCCCACATCGGGATGTCATTGGCACGTGGGCCAAAACTGCTCGTCAACACGGTATGCGCTTCGGTGTCACTGTGCATCAGGCCCGTAACTGGTGGTGGTTCCAGACTTCGCATGGAGCGGATAAGACGGGTCCGTACGCCGGCGTTCCGTATGATGGCGTTCTGACCCAAGCGGACGGCAAAGGGCAGTGGTGGGAAGGCTATGACCCCCAGCAACTCTACAATGCCAAACATCCGTTTAATGCATTACCGGATATTTCCTACGTTAAAAATTTCTATGATCGCACCCGTGATCTGGTGGATCAGCACAACCCTGATTTGCTTTATTTTGATAATCCCCTTTTCCCACTGGGTTGGGCAGGCATGAATATTGGTGCCTATTTTTATAACCGCAATCTGAAAACCCATGGCGATAAAATGGAAGGGGTCATCAATATCAAAAATGTGCCCGGCCCTTTACTGAAAAGTGTCGTGGCGGATATTGAACGCGGGCTTAGCGGCGGAATTATGCCCTACCCCTGGCAGTCCGAAACCTGCATTGGCGATTGGCATTACCAACGGGGCTTATTCAATCACCCCGGCGAATACGGCGGTTACATGCACCCGCGGGAGGCCATCCATTGGATGATTGATACCGTCAGCAAGAATGGTACATTTATTCTCAATATTCCCGGAAAGCCCGACGGCACCATTGATCGCAAGGAAAAACTGATTCTCGAAAAGATCGGCGAATGGTTCGCCGTGAATGGCGAAGCCATTTATTCCACGCGGCCGTGGAAGGTATATGGCGAAGGTCCCAACATGATCAAAGCCGGTTCCTTCCAGGGAAACAGCGTGCGCAGCATGGGCGTCAAAGACATTCGTTTTACCCGCAATAAAGCCAACACCGTGGTCTACGCACTGGTACTGGGCTGGCCGCACGATGCCTTTGTGATCCAATCTTTAGGCACGGCCTCAGCGGCCAAGCCTGGAAAAATTGCTCATGTGCAATTGCTTGGCACCGAGGAAAAGCTGCAATGGAAACAGTCCGCGACGGGCTTACGCGTTGAATTGCCGAAGTATCGCCCCGCGGCTGATTACGCGGTAGCGCTGAAAGTGGTCATGGCGTGAAGGTAGCCGCTGGCCGGAAAATAAAGCGACTGCTATAGTGTGTACATGGCTGCAGGTTACACAGTTTTGGCTCGGCGGTACCGCTCGCAGAACTTCGATCAACTTATTGGTCAGGAAGCAATTGCGACGACGTTGAAAAATGCCGTGTCCACCGGGCGTTTGGCCCATGCTTTCCTGTTCACCGGTACGCGCGGGGTTGGAAAAACGTCTTCTGCGCGCATTTTGGCGAAAGCGATTAACTGTCCGAATTCCGTCGGTGGCCAGCCGTGCGGTCAATGCCCGACCTGCAAAGCCATTGCGGCGGGCGAAGACATTGATGTTATTGAAATCGATGGAGCCAGCAACAACGGTGTTGATCAGATTCGTGATTTAAGGCAAAGTGCCGGCATTACGCCCAGCCATAGTAACTTTAAGATTTACATTATTGATGAAGTTCACATGCTGTCGATGGCAGCATTCAACGCATTGTTGAAAACCCTGGAAGAACCGCCTCCGCACGTTAAATTCATTTTTGCCACCACCGATGTGCATAAAGTTCCGGCTACTATTTTAAGCCGCTGTCAGCGCTATGACTTTAAAAACATTCCCGCCGCCCGCATCACCGACCATTTGATGGAAATCTGCGGGCAGGAAAATACCGAAGCGGAAAAGGCAGCGCTGCATCGGATTGCGATTCTGGCTGCCGGGTCCATGCGGGATGCACTTTCCCTGCTGGACCGGGTATTGTCCCTTGGGGCGGGCCGAATCACGGAAAAGCTGCTGGATGAACTGCTGGGTAAGCCATCCCTGGCGAACATGACGGACTTGACGGCGGCAATGGCGGCGGGGGATGCGGCGGCGGTGCTGAAGCTTTCTGATCAGATGCTTCTGGATGGCATGTCCGCTGAACAGGTGTTGGCCGAATTAACGGATCTGCTGCGTAATTTAATGGTACTGCGCGTTTGCGGAGAACAAACCGATATTTTGGATATTCCCGGTGAATGGCGCGGCGCTCTGGTAAAACTCGCGCCGGCATTTGAGGCTTCCGTGCTGGTGCATCACATTGCCTTGAGTGATCAGACGTTACGTTCGTTGCGCGGCTCAACCATGCAGCGGCCCTTGTTTGATGCGTTGATGGTTCGCTTGGCTATGGCGGGGCAGTTCAGTAATATCCGGCAGATACTGGAATCGGGTCAATTGCCGGCTCCGGCTGCGGATGCGAAAAAAAAAACTGATTTCCTAACCGATTCAGTCGGCTCCGACTCTCCGCCCGTAACGGTTCCCGCGCGACCGCTAAGCCAGGAACTTTCCAATCCGCCGGCCTCAAATGTACCACCTGATTCACCCGTTCCACCGTTATCGCCTGCTCTGAAGAAAGCGGTAACGCAAGGAACACAAGACGTCAACTCCATGTGGGAATCCGTGGAGGTGTTTCTGCTGGAAAATCAAGGGGCCTCCCTGGTTAATCTGCTGAATGGCCAAGCGCGTATTATTTCGGCGGATGTCAGCAAGGGCACAATCCAATTGGAAGTGCCCGGGCACACGCATACAATGGTCAGTAGTGAGCGCTACCTGCGGATGATTGAGGCGGCTTTTTCCGCCAGAATGGGTAAAGTCTGCCGTTTGGAAATTATCGCTGCCGCGCGACCGGTTACCGCTGCTGCCGCCTCAGCCCCTGCCGCCGCTCGCCCGGCACCTGTGTCCAGCCCGCGCGTTTCCCCGGAGCTAATGAAACGTGCCCAGGAAATGCCGGCGGTCAAGCAGTTAATGGAAAAAATGGGGGCAAAACTTGTGAATGTGGAACCGCTTGAAATCAGCGCGGATGCTGCGGATCATTGAATCAGAAAGTAATGGAGAATATCTAGAAATGAGGAACCATGTTTGATTCGCTGAAATCTCTGGGGCAGCTCGGCCCCTTAATGGCCAAGGCTCGAGAAATGCAAACTAAAATGGCTGAGGTGCAGCAGAAACTCGGCGATATTAAAGCCGAAGGCTCTGCTGCGGGCGGCATCATTACCGTCACTGCCAATGGCCGGATGGAAATTATAGAATTACACTTTTCGCCTGAGGCCTTACGCCTTGAACCGCCCGTACTGGCAGATTTAACCCGCTCGGCAGTAAATGATGCTCTGGTCAATGTTCGCACGATGGTGCAGCAGGAAATGCAGGGCGTGGCCGGTGATATGGACTTATCCGGAATTCAGAAAATGATGGGAATGCCGTCATGAATGATCATTCCATGGCTTACAGCGCCAGCGTCCGCCGACTCATGGATATGCTGGGGCAGTTGCCCGGTGTCGGCAGTCGATCAGCGGAGCGGATGGTTTTTCATATCCTCAAAGCCAGTTCCGAAGATGCGAACGCATTAGCCGATGCCATTCGTGCCGTTAAGCAGCAGGTCCGTCATTGCAGTATCTGTTATCACTTAACGGAATCTGATCCGTGCGAAATTTGCCGCAATCCGAATCGGGATACGTCTCTGGTGTGTGTTGTTGAACAACCCAAGGACCTGTTTCAAATTGAAGCTACCGGAACCTATAAAGGGGTCTACCATGTTCTGCTGGGGCATCTGGCCCCGTTAGACGGCATTAGTCCGGAAAACCTCACCATTGATGCGCTGGTGGCCCGCATGGAACAACGTGATGCTGCGGGAAATCCGCTGATTCGTGAAGTTATTATCGCCACAAATCCGACCATGGATGGGGATGGTACAGCATTGTATTTACAAAGTCGGCTGGAAAATGGCGGTGTGATGATCACGCGGCTGGCACGCGGCCTGCCGGCCGGAGCGCAAATCGAGCACGCTAACAAGGCTATTTTAGCCGACGCCCTTTCCGGTCGCATTAAAATGTAAGACGGCATATTCTTTGCCGACCAACTCATCGGGGACAGGCGAAATGCCGTAGAATCTTAGGGTGAGTTATGATGCCATTGAAAATGTTGGTCGCACAGAGTGTCCCTGAAAGCCAGGTTGCGTGGCCGGCATCGTTGGCGGGCATACGTTTAGGCGTGGTCATTCCATGTCGGGGTGATGCGGACTTATTGCCACAGTGTCTGGCATCGTTGTCGGATTTTTCCGCCGCAGGGGATACGATTGTGGTGGTGAACGCGGACAATTGTCCGGAAACGTCTGCTATCGCCGCTCGGACGGGTATGGAATTGATCCGTTCCGCCAAACCGGACCGCGGTAAGGCTATTGCAGCCGGTGTTTCCTATTTACTGCATCAAATGGCCGCTGCTCCGGATGTCATTTTAATCGCTCATGCGGATATGGAGTTTACCGCCGGCAGCAGGCAGGCTCTGGTGGCGCATCTGGGTATTAATCCGCGGCGAAGGTGGGGGGCGATGGGGCATCGTATTATGTCCACGCAGAGAAAATATCGGCTCATCGAGTTCGGTAATCGCATCCGCGCCAGTCGCTGGCATCTGCCTTATGGTGATCAGGCCATGTTTTTCGGGGTGGACGCTTTAGCCGCCGTCGGCGGATTCCCGCAGCAAAACCAATTGGAAGATTGTGAACTGTCCCTCCGATTCAGATCCTTGACTCCAGCGATTTACGTTAATTACCCCGTGCGCATCGGCGAACGCCACTGGCGACACGGCGTTACGTTGACCAGTGTACGGAACTGGTTCATTGCCATAAATTATTTCATCATTCGGGTGGAAGCACACGCCGTAAGTTCAGAATCCCCAGCAGAGAAGCCGGTAGCAGTATGAACATACATAAAGATATGCATATCAATCTGGCGTTGATGGCTAAAGCACCGCGTGCGGGTTATGTGAAAACCCGTCTACATAAAGACTTCTCCCCCGAACAGGCCTGCGATATTTATCGCTGCTTTTTAAGCCGCGCCGGCGCTCTGGCGGAAAGCTGGCAATTAACCCGCCCGGATATTCATCTGATTCTTGCCTTTGATCCACCGGATAAACCGCACTTATGGGATGCCTGGAACGCATGGGCCCGGCAGCCGCAGTCGGCGGGAGACCTTGGTGATCGGTTGCAAAGTGTGGTGGCCTACGCGGACTCGGAAGCGCAGTCTGCGGTTATGTTTATCGGGGCGGATGCGCCGGAATTATCTGGGGAGCATTTAGACTTCGCCAGAGAAAATCTGTTGACTCATGATGCAGTTATGGTGCCCGCTTTTGACGGCGGTTATGTGCTTCTGGGCTTGCATGGCCGGGCGAAAGTTCTTTTAAACGGGATCAACTGGGGAACCGACCAAGTCAGCGCGCAAACCAGGGAAATCGCCCGCCACGCCGGCCTGAAGTTAGCAGAGACTCCGCCTATTTCCGATGTAGATACTGCTGGTGATGTTGCCGAACTTATTGGCCGCCTGTTATCCTCGCCGGATGAGAATAACAATGCGCTGGCGGCGGCGCTGCTGAAAATCACCAACCGATAAAGGACGTACCATGACACAACCACTCAAGGGCAAAACAGCGATCGTCACCGGTGCCAGTGCGGGTATCGGTCGGGCTACAGCACTGGAACTGGCGCGGCAGGGGGTCAGCATTGTCCTTACCGCCCGGCGTGCCGATCGCCTGGCGGAACTGTCTGAAACAATCATCGCCGCCGGCGGAAAAGCTTGGGTGCTGGCTGGTGATGCCGGCGAGCAAGCCCATATCGATCAGTTACTTTCCAAGGCAATCCAATGGACCGGTCAGCTTGATATTGTCATCGCCAATGCCGGTCGCGGTCTGGCCGGCGGCGTAGTGACCAGCGATCAAACGCAGTGGGAATCCCTGTACAAACTCAATGTGCTCGGGGCGGCCTATTTGATGCGCAGCGCGGCCAAAATCATGGTCGAAAAGCAATCCGGAGACATTGTGGTCTTAGGCTCGGTATCCGGCCACAATATTTCTCCCTTCAGCGGATTTTACGGTTCCACCAAATGGGCCATCGCCGCGATTGCTGAATCATTACGTCGCGAAGTCGCCGGCCGGTCGGTGCGTGTCACTACCGTCAAGCCCGGCATTGTGGAAAGCGAATTTCAGGAAGCCGCCGGATACACCTATGAAAACTTCACCAAATCCATCGCCCGGTTTGGCAAAGTGCTCTCCGCCGAAGATGTGGCCCGATCCATCAGTTTTATCGTCAGCCAACCCCCGCACGTGCATATCAATGAGCTGGTTATAAGGCCCACCGGCCAAGATTATCCGTAAGCGACCTTCCCATCCGGGCGCGTTTTACGAGGATTAAACGATGAGGGTGCGAACGATAGAGTTTAAGGGCAGGCCCTTTGTACAACTGGCCGAGCGTGATTATTTGAAACTTTTACGGCCGGCCAGAATTACCGCAACTGAAGCCTTAGTTAGAACGAAGACTTGAAAACAGTGTAAAACCAAGTAGGATAGACGTTCTGAAGCACCAGTAGCTCAGTTGGTAGAGCAGCTGACTCTTAATCAGCGGGTCCTAGGTTCAAATCCTAGCTGGTGCAGTAAACAACGATCATTGCAGGAGTAGCAGTGTCTCCAATAGTTCGGGGGTTCTTTGTGTCTTAGTGGTAACTGTTTACCGCTCCGCTTCTAAAGCGGGCGGGTTCAGGATGAATCCAGCGGGACATCGGTAAGCAGGCCGGGATTCTTTCCGGCCCAGGCGTTCATGAGAAGTGTCTTGATGGTTTCAAACAG
>JAKBCC010000179.1 GCA_021808105.1 Planctomycetota bacterium | reverse complement strand
CGCCGATGCGTTGCGCGGTAAACCCATCGTCAAACGAATTTACAGCACCAATAATTCGTCGGAAACTCTGGACTTCCCTTATACGTACAATGGTGATCGTATCCTGGTGATGAAATATCTGTATTGGCTTGCGCCGCCCAGGCGATGGAATGTCGTGGTATTTCGCGAGCCGATGTTCGGGAAGCAGAATTTCATCAAGCGATTGGTGGGCCTGCCCGGAAATACCGTGGAAATAGTCAACGGCGAGGTATTCATTGACGGCAAGATTGCCCATAAGCCGGTGCATGTTGAAAAGGCCATGTTGCAGGTGGTGTATAACAACGACTTTTACCCCACGGATGCCGGCAAGCGACGCATGAACGGCAACCGCTGGAGCAATCCCTGGGTGGGCGAGCCTCAGACCAGTGCGGCCGGCAAATGGTTTACCGGCGGCCGGGTTATCAATTTTTCCACCGGGCAGTCCAACGCTGTGGGGCATCTGGAGTTTATTCAGCGTAACAGTTATCTATACAATGACCTGGGCTACAACGCCAATCCTTATTGGGATGGACATCATCTTGTAGGCAATCTGTATATGCGTATGGTCTGGATATCACACAGCGCGGATTCGGCTGTGCGCATGACCCTTGGTCCGGCCACGAATCGGTTTCAAATTACGCTGTCGCACAATGGCTCGCTAAAACTGTACCAATGGGACACGGGGCGTGGTATCTACCGGTCCATCGCAACCAAAAGCATGAGCATTTTCCACGCGCCTGGCGCATTGCAAACCGGAAAAGCGTATCGACTGGCCATGAGCAATACGCAACATGAAGCGCGCTTCTGGATCAACGGCCGACTGGTGCTCCAATACGCAGCGCCATGGACCTTGGCCAATGCCCTGGCAGTGGCGCGCGAGCGTAAAATGACTGGTGAACAGGAAACGCCAAAAGTGAAAATTGACGTAACCGGCGACTGTACGCTGCGGCATCTGCTGTTGATGCGGGATATCTACTACACGCAAATGAAGATTCGCTTCCCCTATACCAGTTCCATTGATCCGGGCGGCAGCCGACCGGGCACCGGCACCATGGGCCATCCGATCACATTGAAAAAGGGACAGTATTTTATGCTGGGCGATAACTCTAATGACAGCGAAGATTCGCGCGCCTGGTACCGTGTTGAGCCGGTGCTGCGCACCATGCACCTGCCGATGGGCGTGGTGCCGCAACGGTATATTCTGGGCCGGGCCTTCATGGTTTACTGGCCCGCCGGCTTCCGTCCGCTGCAGGCCGCCAACTGGGACATCATCCCCAACATCGGCCGCATGAGATTTATCCGGTAAGGCCCCAAGCGAAGGAAATTTTGATGGAACCTGAAAATAATCCGTTGTTGAACAACCCGTCCGTTCATCGCCCCATGCCGGCGGATGGCCCGGCGGCCGTTCCGGACGCTCGAATTTATCCACCGCCCGTGGAAAATATGCCTCCCAATCCGGATCAGCGGGGCCGGAATCGTGATACCGGTTTGCGCGCCACCCTTGAGACGGTTCTTCTTGCGTTAATCCTCGCGTTTACCTTTCGCACCTTCTGTGTGGAAGCTTTTGTAATTCCCACCGGCTCCATGGCCCCCACGCTTAGCGGGGCGCATTTTCGCGCGGTATGCCCAAAGTGCGGATACAGCTTTAATGTCAATGCGGATGTAAGCTCGCAGTGGCTTACGGCGCGAAATCCGCGTACCGGAGAGTTGGAATCGGGATTGCAATATCTGGGGCAAAGCGCTGAACTCACGGACCCCTACGCTATTCCAGTCTACCCCCGTGTGCAGTGCCCCAATTGCCATTTTCAAATTCCAGCCGATGATCTGCGGGGCAAACCGGTCGTCCAGCGAATTTCCACCAACAACAATGCCGCTGAAACGCTCCGCTTTCCCTACGCCTATAACGGTGACCGCATTCTGGTAATGAAATATCTTTATTGGTTGGCCCCACCCGGGCGATGGAATGTCGTGGTGTTTCGCGAGCCGTTGCGCGGAAAGCAGAATTTTATTAAGCGTCTGGTGGGCCTGCCGGGCAACACCGTTGAGATCGTCAATGGTGACGTATTTATTGATGGGAAAATCGCGCACAAGCCGGTGCATGTCGAAAAAGCCATGTTGCAGGTGGTGTATAACAACGACTTTTACCCCACGGATGCCGGGCAGAAACGCAGAAATGGCAGGCGCTGGCGAAATCCGTGGGTGGGTGAGCCGAATTCCAGCGCCGCCGGCAAATGGTCTACCGGCGGACCAGTGATCCATTTTTCAACCGACAAGCCCGATTCAGTTGGCCGCCTCGGCTTCATTCGGAGCGGCACCTATCTCTATAATAACATCGGCTACAATACGAAGCCGCTGTGGATTTACCAGCCTCGGCTTAACGGCCACCATATCGTGGGCAACCTTTATTTGCGTGCAGTATGGATATCGCGATCGCCCGATGCCGCCATACGCCTGACGCTTGGGCCGGCTACCAACCGGTTCCAAATTACTCTGGGACACAATGGTGCGTTAAAACTTTATCAATGGGATACGACCCTTAGAACCTACCGCCCCATCGCAACCAAAAGTATGAGCATTTTCCACGCGACTGGTGCGTTACAAACCGGAAAGGCGTATCGACTGGCGATCAGCAATACGCAGCATGAAGCGCGGTTCTGGATTAACGGGAAACTCATGCTGCAATATGCCGCACCATGGACGCTTCGGGACGCGTTGGCCGTGGCACACACCCGGCAGACGACGGGTGATCAGGAAACTCCGAAGATTCAAATAGATGTCACCGGGGCCTGCACGCTGCGGCATCTGCTGTTGATGCGGGATATCTACTACACGCAAATGAAGATTCACATTCGGCGTAGCAGCCCCGTCGATCCCGGCGGCACGCGGCCCGGCACCGGCACCATGGGCCACCCGATCACCTTGAAAACGGGACAGTATTTTATGCTGGGTGATAACTCGAATGACAGTGACGATTCACGCGCCTGGAATCGCGTTGAGCCGGTGCTGCGCACCATGCACCTGCCGATGGGCGTGGTGCCCCAACGGTATATTCTGGGCCGGGCTTTCATGGTTTACTGGCCCGCCGGCTTCCGTCCGCTGCGGGCCATCAACTGGGCCATCATCCCCAACATCGGCCGCATGAGATTTATCCGGTAGGGTTTCCCGGAGACTCCCGGAACAGCCCAAGTTTTTTGTCGCGATATTCCCGCAGGTGGGTGATAACCCCCGGCGGTAATAGAGCGCTTAAATTATCCAGATTGCCCCCCAGCGCGGCGATTTGCCGAATCAGGCTGCTGGATGTGAAGCCGAAGCGTTCGTTGGTCATAATAAAAACTGTATCCACATCTGCCACGGCTCGGTTGGTCAAAGCCAGTTGAAATTCATACTCCAGATCGGTCATGTTCCGTAAGCCGCGAAGTATGGCAATAGCTCCACGTTTACGCACCAGTTCCACCGTCAGGCCCTCGTAAGCTTCCACGGAAACCGTCGGCAGATCGGCCACGAGACCCCGGATTAAATCCAGTCGCTGGTCCACCGGGAAGAGTTCGGATTTCTCCGGATTTTTCCCAATCGCCACAATCAGATGATCAAAAAGTTTGTACCCCCGACGGATCACATCCAAGTGTCCCAGCGTCGGCGGATCAAACGTGCCCGGAAAAACCGCGATTTTATTGGCTTTTATCATACTATTTCCTTTCACATCCAGGGAACGCCCTGCGCGGAGGCCCCTGCCGGACTTCCGCCGTCGCCATTATCGGGTGTAATTATCACCGGAGCCATTGACTTGTCCAAAATTGACTGTATTTTACCGGCGGTTAGATTGCTCTTTACCGGGATGCCGGGGGACAGTTCCGCCGCTTGCATGGAACGCGATCAAGGATCGGGGCGGCTGCGGAAAGTCGGCAGGCTCGAGTAGCAGATTATGGAGAACCACGTATGGTCATTCAGTGCAGTGTTGAAGATTTCGGGGCTGGTCAATCCAAATTGTCCGCGCCGCAGGATTCTCTGGAATCCCTGTTCGCTCCCCCTGAGCCGGAAGCTGCCGATGGGGAAGATTTTTTAGCGGCCATGACCGCCGAGTCGGAAGAGCCATCTGAAGATGCGGCATTGGGGCAGGCCAAGCGTCGCCGGGATGAAGAGGAAGACGACCTCGACGAAGATGAAGAGGAAGAGGACGATGTGGAGGATGAAGACGATGAGGATGATGACGAAGAGGATGATTTTGAGGACGACGATGTAGGCGGTGCCTATGACGATGACGACCTTGATGATGAAGATGAAGACATCTTCTACGATGAAGATGATGATGACTGATTTTAGCGCTCTGAAATCTTTTACAGGCGATACAGGTTGGTCGCGGGATTCGGATTGTGGATGATTTTCGGCCCCTGCCCGCTGCTATCCGTTCGCTGATTGAATTGGCGGTCCGGGAAGATCTCGGTGATCTGCCGGGCGCAGGCGATAAGGCTGCCATCCGGCTGGATCGTACCGTCGCGTTAAGTATTTCCCCTGATTTATCCGCCACCGGGAAAATTATCGCGCGTCAAGAAACGGTAATCAGCGGATCGGTTCTGGTGGCGGAGATTCTTTCATATTATGACCTGCGGATTCAAAGCTCCATTTTGATTCCTGACGGTACGCCGGCGTCGCCGGGTGCCGTGGTTGCGGAAATCAGCGGCCCCGCCGGTGCAATACTTGCCGCCGAGCGTGTGGTGTTGAATTTTCTGGGACGCCTGTCCGGCATCGCCACACTCACCCGACTCTATGCTGAGGCTGCCGCCGCGGGATCAAATACATCGGGAAAGCCGGTCATTTGTGACACCCGGAAAACGACTCCCGGCTGGCGTGAGCTGGAAAAATATGCGGTGCGCTGTGGTGGGGGAGTGAATCACCGCATGGGGCTGTTCGACGGAGTAATGCTGAAGGACAATCATCTGGCGGCGTTGCGTCGATCGACGGGAAAGGCGTTATCATTAGCGGAAATGACACGTCAGTTGCGTGCCCGGATACCGGCGCATATTCCCCTGTGGCTGGAAATTGATTTTCTGGATCAATTGCGGGAAGCATTGCCTGGCGGTGCGGATATTATTCTTCTGGACAATATGACGCCGCAGCAGATGCGGCAGGCTGTTACATGGCGCGATGAATTCCGCCCGGGCGGCCCGCCATTGCTGGAGGCGTCTGGCGGCATTACGCTCAAGACTGTTGCAGAGATTGCCGCCACGGGAGTGGATCGCATCAGCATTGGGGCTTTGACCCATTCGGCACCCGTCGCGGATCTCGCAATGGATTTTATCGAACATGAGTGAGTCCATTCGTCATTCTGCGGCTGAAGTAACCCTGCAGGCCCTGCTGGCTGATAATCAAATTGCTCTGGAAGTCCGTGCGTATCGGCAAACGCCCAGCACCAATGATGAATGTTTTGCCCTGGCGGCCGGCGGGATAGATCAGCCCGTGGCAATCTGTGCTGATCTACAAACCAGCGGTCGCGGGCGTCGGGGAAATCGCTGGGAAGCCAAAGCGGGGCAGTCCGCGCTGCTGTCCCTGCTGCTGCCCGGTAGGGATTTATCAGTAGAAATATTATCTTTGGCGGCGGGACTGGCGGTTGCAGAAAGCGTCAACACATTTGCCGGCCGGATTCCCGAACTCAAATGGCCGAATGATGTGCTGGTAGATGATCGCAAACTCGCCGGTGTGCTCATTGAAACCCGGACCCATGTAAAAAATCCGGCGCTGACGGATTACGTTATTGGTGTAGGCCTGAACGTGACGCAAACACGGCATGACTTTCCGCGTGAGCTTGCAGACCGGGCTACTGCGCTAAATATGGTTTGCCGCCAATCCTGGGATATTCCCGCAGTGATTGTGATCCTGCTTAAGAACTTGCAGGCGTGGTGCAATCCGCCGGCATCAGCGGAAAAAATTATTCCGCTCTGGCGTTCGCGCTGTCGGATGCTGGGACAGCCTATCCGCGTATCGTGTGCGGGACAGATTATTGAAGGCACGATGGCGGATATT
>JAKBCC010000178.1 GCA_021808105.1 Planctomycetota bacterium | reverse complement strand
ATCAATCGTGTGGTGCTGGTCAGCAGGGTATCAATGATGCGAAGATTATTAGCGCGGATGGACGAACCGGTTTCGGTAATATCGACAATAGCATCCAGCAGGCGAGCCTTTACTTCCGTGGCGCCCCAACTGAATTCCACGCGAACCGGAATATTGCGTTCGATAAAATATTGGCGCGTAACATTCACCAGTTCCGTCGCAATAACCCCGTCCCGCAGATCTTCCGGACCTTTCACCGCAGACTCCTGCGGAACCGCCAGAACCCATCGCGCGGGGCGGCTGGTGGCCTTGCTGTAAACCAGCTCGGCAACCTCATGCACGTTCGATTTGTTTTCCTTAATCCAATCCGAGCCGGTCAGCCCGACATCGATGACATTTTCTTCCACATAGCGCGACATCTCCTGGGCACGGAAGAGAACCACTTCAATGGCGGGATCGTCTATGGACGGAAAATAGCTGCGGTCATTGATGGAAATACGCCACCCGGCTTTGGCGAAAAGATCAACGGTGGCATTTTCCAATGACCCCTTGGGAATGCCAAGCCGGAGAATATCCGAGGAGGGCTTTAACATATCTAACTCCAGAGCGATTGCGGCAGTGCCGGAATATCAGTGTCTCCGGCACCGCCAATAAGCAGTTTACTTACCTTTCCCGGCATGATGCCTGGCCTTGGCGGCGTGCTTCGTTGCCCCAGCCCCGGATTTGGCGGAACTTTTTGCCGGGGCATGGCTTACAGGGTGCGGCTCAACCGGCGGCACTTTAGCCGGCGGTGTTGCCGTAGACGCGTTGACCGTCGGCGGTGCCAGGATGGGGGACGGAATCTTGGCGGCTTTGGGCCAGACTTTAGGAGCCCACTCGTCAATTTCCCTGCGCACGCCATGGTGAAATTTTAACATGTCGCCGGCGCGGATATGCTTTTCTAAAACATGCTGCATGTCAGGAATATTGGTTTCCGCGGAAAATAATTCTTTACTGATCAGCCAAAGCTGAAATTTCGTATCAACCGGCGCGGCTGACACATCAAAACATTCCAAAGCCACAACGGCTTCCACATAAGAATTCATACCTGCCAGTGTTTGCAGATATTTGCGTATGTCCGCTTTTTTCATGCCATGCAGCCCATCAAGGCTCATCTGATGCTCGCGATCAAAGATGGATTGTAGCGTGCGATGAAGCATGGCGCAACGGGCTTCAGCAAAGGGGTAACGCACCCCCAGCGAAGCGGCCAGTTCAATCGCGGGTGTGACGCGCAGTTCATTAAAATCAACAACCGAACTCATGATGCGCGTTTCCGCTGCCACAAGTCGGCCGGAATCGCAGTCAAACTCCAGAAACGCCCGGACCAGCCGCGGCAGCGGTTCGAGTTTTTCTGAATGTTCCGCAGGTGCCGCTTTGATAAGCCGCTTGATCATCTTATTCAGGGCGTCCAGATTGGGACCCGATTTACTCATGGCAACCTCATTATTACGTGGAACTGTCGAAAGTATCAGCGGAGGGTGTTTCCATTCCGCCCGGAGTACTGTTGTGCTCATTATCGGTAGCCCCATCCAGAGCCTTGAGCACCTCGGCCTGGCGTTTTAAGGATTCATCCAGCAGAAAAGATAATCGCGGGGCATACCGAATTTTCATGCCGTCGGCAACATGCTTTTGTATCATGCCGCGGGCGGAAACCAACCCGCTCATCACCGTGGCTTCCGGAAGATCGGATAGAATACTGATATACACCCGCGCTTCCCGCAAATCCGGCGAAACCTTAACCCGTGTAACGCTAAGTAATCCGCTGACGCGCGGATCGGATAAATCCCGTAAGATGGCTTCGCTGACCAGGCGGCGAACCTGTGATTCAATTTTCTGCTGCCTGATACTCATCCGATTATTTTCCACTGCGCAAGCCGGGATATAGCATGTCACTTCCGGGTCTTACCCATCTGCGGCAGGAACGCCCGGAGAACCTGAATGGCATTACAGTGATCTCGCCACATCCACGGTCTTATACGCTTCCAGCCGGTCTCCGATTTTTATATCATCATAGCCGGCAATTTTAATACCGCACTCCAATCCGCCGCGGACTTCCCGCACGTCATCCTTAAAGCGCTTAAGCGATTCCAGGGCGAGATTTTCAACCACAACGACCCCGTCACGAATTAAGCGATATTTGTTATTACGCTGCAAAACTCCGTCGGTGACCATACATCCGCCGATATTGCCCAGGCGGCCGACACGAATAACCTGCCTGATTTCCGCATGTCCCAGCGACTCCTCGCGCTGCTCCGGCGACAACATGCCCCCCAACGCCCTGCGGATATCATCGGTAATTTCATAAATCACACGATAGAGCCGTATTTCAACCTGTAACTGCTCCGCCAGCTTGCGCGCTGATTCATCCGGAACCACCGAGAAGCCCACGATAATGGCTCCGGAAGCATCGGCTAAAAGCACATCGCTTTCGGAAATGCCGCCCACAGCCGCGTGGAGCAACTTCACCTGCACTTCATCGGAAAGCTCTTCGGTCATCGTCTTTTTCAAGACATCGACCGACCCCTGTACATCGGCTTTCAGGATCATATTGAGTTCCTGAACCTTATCACGTTTGATGGTATCAAAAAGATTATCCAGGGTAATTTTATGCCGATGGGCAATTTCCTGTTGACGATCCGTCTGTGCCCGCTGTTGTGCAATGGCTTTCGCCTGCGCGGGGTCATCCACGACATACATGGAATCTCCGCCCACCGGCACGTCATCCAGTCCGATCACCTCGACCGGCATGGCCGGTCCGGCCTCGGTGATACTTTGACCCTTGTCATCCAGCAATTGCCGCACCCGCCCCGAGGACGGCCCGCAGACAATTGAATCGCCGATGCGCAGGGCACCGTTGCGTATGATCACACGCGCCACCACACCGCGCAGGGGATCCATAAACGCTTCCACGACCGACCCGCGTGCCGTCATGTCGCTGGAGGCTTTTAATTCACGCAAGGTAGCAACATAGTCCAGATACTCAATGAGTTCCTTCACGCCAAGACCGGTCACAGCGCTGGTACGGACGACTTCAACATCACCGCCCCACTCCGCCGGATTAAGCCCATTCTCAGCCAACTGCCCTAACACACGATTGGCATTGGCTTCGGGTTTATCAATTTTGTTCAAGGCGACGACAATCGGCACGTTGGCCGCTTTGGCGTGGCTGATGGACTCAACGGTTTGCGGCATCACGCCGTCATCCGCCGCTACCACAAGTACCACCACATCCGTGACATTGGCACCGCGTGCCCGCATGGCCGTAAAGGCCTGATGGCCCGGCGTATCCAGGAACGTGACACGCTTGGCTTTACCATCCGAGCCGGTGATGGACACGGTGTACGCACCAATGTGCTGCGTGATACCTCCCGCTTCACCCGCCGCGACATTACTGGATCGAATTTTATCTAACAGGCTGGTCTTGCCATGATCGACATGTCCCAGCACCGTAACAATCGGCGGGCGCGGCGATTTTTCCGCTACGGCTTCTCGTTCCGCATACTGCCGTTCCATCGCCATAAAGAGCGATTCTTTTTCTTTGATCAGCAATTCAACGCCATATTCCAGCGCCAGCAGTTGGGCGGCGGCAACTTCGATGGGTTGATTGACCGTGGTCATGGTACCGTGTTCCATGAGCTTTTTCAGCAGGTCGCTCGCTTTAACGCCCAATAATTCAGATAGCTCCCGCGCCGTAACCGGCGGCGTGACTGTGATGGAGCTCGGCCGCTGATATTCAACGTGTGCCGATTGTTCCCGCTGCTGTGATTTGTTTAATGCACGGCGATGGGCGCGAAGTTTGCCACCGGTGGCGGAAGCCAGACGTTCCGCGCGATCCACCAAGTCCGCATCCGTCCAATATCCTGCGGCGAGTTGGGGGCCGGCGTCGGCGGTGCGCCCCGATGCGTTGCGAACATTGCGTCCGCCCTTGCGGCGCGGAGAATGTCCTTCTTCATCCTCAGAACTCCGTTCGGTTTGATGGCGGCCCTTATTACGGCCGGAAAATCCTCCGCCGGAAGGTTGCCGATCCATCATCGGACCGCCTGTTGATGGTCCGGGTGCCGGACGTGGTCGCGGCCTTGGAGCCGAGACCGGTTCCGGTGCTTCCACGCGCACGACTTTAGGTCCCTGTAATTGCGCGGGCGTGGGCACGTTGCGCGGGCCGACCGGTGTTACCACCAGTTTGGCTACCACATTGGGTATGCCGCGGGGAATAACCTTTACCAACGGTTTGACCGGCTTGACGGGCGCTACTGGAATAACGGCCGCCGGCGGAACCGGCTTAGCCGATGCCACCGGCTGCGGCGCGACCGTGCGACCTGAAATATCGGCAGGAGTATCTTGAGCCGGTGCGTCCGGCAGGGATGGCGGAGTTGGCCGGATTTTATGGACATCGGAGGCAACGGTTCCGCTTTCTTCCGATACAACATCCGACTGCTGCGACTCCGTCTCGATAACTTCCGGGGCGGTAAGGGTCTCGACGGCATCAGAATCGTCGCGTGATAAAACGGATTCATGCGTGTCCGACGGCTCGGGCGTTTCAACGGCCACGCCGCCGTCTGCGCTGTTGTTATCTTCTGCGGAATTCTCAGAGGCGGGCTTGCGCCCGCGCCGCCCCGGTTTGCGGGCGGCGACATCCGTTGACGCGGACGCGGACGCGGACTTGGGGCGGCCTACTCGCGTCTTTTTTACCTTTTCCACGTCTACATGCGCCGTTCGCTCAACCGCAGTCGTGGGTGACGTGGTGCTGAACCATTCGCGAATGGTAGCGGCAAGGCCAACGCTGACCACACTTAGGTGGCTGTCGATTTTGGGTACGCCTTCCGCTTCACATTTGGCGATGATAGCTTTCGTATCAACACCAAGTTCGCGGGCAATCTGGAATACTTTCTGTGGTCGCAATGAAAACTCCCGTAAAGCCCACCGCCGGACAAGTTATTCAGCCTGCCCGGCAAGAGGGCGTCTGGTTAATTCGACGGTGCCGGTTCTGACGTATCTATCCCCTGAGCGTCAGCTTGTTCTGCCCCGGCCCCACCTCTCGATTCTGTCGATTCTGTATTTTCCGAAGAAGTCTCGGATGCGGCCGGCTCCGTCAGCGCGTCCGCGTCCACGTCCGCCGCCAGAGCCTCCTGCCTGGCCGCCTCCGCATCGGCAATTTTCCGCGCCTTATCTTCTTCCTCAACACGTTTGCCGGCCTCGCGGCCTACATCAATAACCTTTTTAGCCAGTTCCTCGGTAAGCTCAAGCTCCTTGACCAGCGGTTCAAATCCGACTTCCTGCAAGTCCCGCAGATCAATAATGCCCAGCGCCACCAGACGATCGATGAATTTATCGTCCACGCCCTCAATGGTTCGCATGGCTTTCTCAAGATCATCCAACCCCTTGCTGTACTCGCCGGGGGTGAGAATATCAATATCCCAACCGGTCAACCGGGCGGCCAAACGTACATTTTGTCCGCGTTTGCCAATCGCCAGGGAAAGTTGCGTTTCATTGACGACCACCGTGGCACGGCCCAATTCAAAATTCAGCGAAATTTCGACAATTTCCGCCGGCTTAAGCGAATTGGTAATCAGTACCTGTGAAGATTCATTCCAGCGGACGATATCAATTTTTTCGCCGCCGAGTTCATCAACGATATTTTTAATGCGGCTTCCGCGAACGCCCACGCACGCGCCCACGCAATCCACTTTGGTGTCAATGGATGAGACAGCTATTTTGGTTCTGTAGCCCGCTTCACGCGCTAAAGCCTTTACTTCAATAATTTTTTCCTGAACTTCCGGAACTTCCAGTTCAAAGAGCCGCCGGATGAAATCCGGGTGGGATCTGGATAACACAATTTTGACATGATTGCCGACATCGCGCACTTCCAATACCAGGCAGCGGATGCGTTCTCCCACATGATGGGTTTCACCGGGAATCTGCTCGCTTTTGGGCAGAAATCCTTCGCAACGTCCCAGGTTAATGGATAACGCGTTGCCTTCGGCGCGGGCCACAGCACCGGTGATAATCTGCCCCTGCCGATCGGCGAATTCTTCCAGAATGCTGCCGCGTTCATCTTCACGGATTTTCTGAATTAAAACCTGTTTG
>JAKBCC010000177.1 GCA_021808105.1 Planctomycetota bacterium | reverse complement strand
CCCCAATGGGATGGGACCCAAAAAAGCAGATGAACGAGGCGGAGATGGCTGATTAAACGTCGCGAAGAAATACGTGTGGTGGCCCGGCGAATTTTGAAGGAATATAGCGGCCCAGCCGATTGTGAAGAGGCCGATTACAATGATCAATGATCGGTGGGCACTGATCAAAAACAGGGGGCAAGAATCGGGCTGTGGCCCAGTGGAACAGGTGAATTTAGAGAGTTGAAAGCAGAGCGGATTGGCTGCCGCCCAATTGAACAGGCGAGCAGTTGAAAGGTGAACAGTAGAACATGGTTGCCAAGGCCGAGACAATCTCCGAAAGCCGATTCCGCTGGCGCTGTACCGGCCCAGCCGATTGTGAAGGGGCCGGTTACAATGATCAACGGTCGATGAGCGCTGACCAAAAACAGGGGGCGGGAATCGGGCTGCGGCCCAATAGAACAGGTGGGATTAGAACAGGTGAGGAGAGCGAATCGGGCTTTGGCCCGATTGAGGAGGCGGGAGATTTTTTTGGCATTCCTGTTTTGCCGCTGGATGCTGTGGTAAAATGTACCGCATATGAGGCGATCAGTTTACATCGAAACGACCATTGCGAGTTTTTACCACGAGGTACGGTCTGAACCGGATATGATTGCGCGACGCGAAAGTGCGCGGCGGTGGTGGAAGGAAGACCGTTCTGCCTATGAACTTTACAGCTCCGCTTTCGTATTTGGGGAACTACGGCAAGGTGACTTTCCCGGCCAACGGGAGGCACTGGCGATGATTGAGTCGCGGGCTTGGCTGGAGGTTGTGCCCGCGGTCGAGGAAATCGTTGCCGTCTACATGCGCAGAAAACTCATGCCGCTGGGAGACGCCTACCACTTGGCCGTCGCATCTTATTACGGCATGCACTTTTTGCTGACGTGGAATTGTCGGCACCTTGCCAACGCCAATAAGGTACGCCACCTGCAGATCGTGAACGGCGAACTTGGGCTGGCGGCCCCGATAATAACAACACCGGATCTATTGCTTATGGAGATAAAAGATGACTGAAAACCAGCATGATGTCGTGGTTGAAAGGGTGCGCTGTGCGCGGCAGCGCATTGTCAAGCGCTGCGGTGGTGATGCGCATCGGATGCGTAAGTGGGCCAATCGCTTGGAGTCCAGGCACCCTGGCCGGGTGACGGGGTTTGAGACAACCAGCAGGTCCGGGCGCAGCCGCTAAAAATGCAGTCCCAGACCGAACTAAAGAAGGACAAGAGCAGCGAATCGGGCAGCGGCCAGATTAGAACACGAATTAGGCGGCGGCCCAATTGAACAGACGAGCAGTTGAAAGGCGAAAAGTAGAGCATGGTTGCCAAGGTTGAAACAATCTCCGAAAGCCAGTTCCGCCGGCGATTCCTGCGCTCCGGCCTGCGGAATTTCCGCGCCAGCAGCAATGTGCACCGCGCAGCGCTTCCGCCCCATGCCAGATGCACGATGCGAGATGCGGAATGCTGGCACAGCCCCGCAGGCGGTAAGAAACAATACTATCTGGATCAGGAAATAGCATTGTACCTGCTGGGCGGCGGCAACAATGGCCGGTATTATGATGCGACAACAGGAAGGTTCTTGAGCGAGGATCCAACGAAACAGGATGGAACTTCCAAAGATTCTAACTCCCAACTTCTAACTTCTAACTCCTCGGCAGATACCAATCTTTACTGTTACACTGGTAACGACCCGATCAACAATCTCGATCCGAGTGGGCATGATAAGAAGCGTACCTACAATCCGCCGCAAAACCAACAGACGCAGCAGCATAATCCTCCTCCGAGCAAGCCAAAAATTGCGGCGGGAAAAACCGAGCATGCAGCACAGGATGGCGCAAGCGGCCACGGTAGTACGGTGCCGCGGTCGGCGCAGCATCACGCGGCGGACTCGCATGCCCACGCGGCCGCCACAGAATTGGAGCATTTGGTGCTGTCCGGGCAAAAGCCCACGGTTGGCGAAATCGAGAAGCTGCATCTGACTAGCCAGGAAATAGCCCTTATTTTTCGGTCCCTGCACTTAAGCGTCTGGACTGCGGGCGATATTGCGCATCCGGCCGAGAATATTTCCTGGCAGGCGGAGCAACTGCGCGAAGAAGCCCGAAAAGAGTTCCCCGGCCTTCCGCTGATGCGGGCCTACGCTCTGGAGGCGCAAAAGGCGAATAACATCTTCGCCAAGCAAGTGCTCTTGGAGCGCGTTCCGGAGTTTGCCGCCTACCAGACCCTTTTGTATAAATTTATTCGGCAACTTAACCCCGTCCAATATTTAGGCGAGGGGACAGCCGCCTTGGCCACCGGGAGGGAACCGGTGCTGGGTAACCGCGTTTCGCGGGAGCAGAAAGCGCTTGACATGGCGCTTTATATTGCACTATTGGCCGGGCCGGGCGTGGCCGCCAAGGCCCTGCGGGGAAAGGAATTGGACGATTTTCTCCCACGGGGCGGGGCGGCCCAGCGCAAAATTCCGCATTTCAACCGCGATATAGCAGCCCATGTCCAAGGCGGACAGGCGGAGGCAGAACTTGCCGTAATAGTACAGAATATTCCCAATGAGCAGGTCGTTTACTGGGGCGGCCCGATTGGTTCGCACGGAGCTGATGTTATCTCAGTGAATACCGAAACTGGGGAAGTTACGTTCTGGGATTCCAAGTTCCGCAGCAGGCGCACAAGGATTCAGGAATCGCGGACATTCACGGAAAAACCCGCCCGTGACAACGCGATAGCGCAGGCAGAGGCAATAATCAGGGATGATAAGTCTTTGCCGCCGGCAATCCGGAATAAAGCCGCAGCCAGCTTGAAGCAGGGCATAATCCGGACGCGGACGGTTGGCTTCGGCAAGGCGACCAATTCTACGATGGGAAAATGAAGGTATGGAAGCGTTCGACCCATTTAGAATAAAAAGATTGCTTGATGGCGATTTGGGGTATCGGTGGAGCCTTGCATTCGATTATAATGAGGTCAGGGCCAATGGTGCCTTGGCCTCCGTTGCTTCCTCCGATGTTAAGATGGCCATTGAATGCCTGCTAATCGGGTACGAGGAGCCGGCCAGGAAGCTGCTGAAAAAGGCCCGCCGGTGGCTTACGGTGGCGATAGACGGGGAAAGAGACGGCAGCTATCAGGCGGCTGCCCGCTTACCTGCGGCTATGCCGTATTACGGTTTGGCGATGTGCAACTGGCTGCTGGACGGAAAGCAGGATCACGAATCCTCCAGGCTCGCGGTGGAGGTGCAGGAGCGCGAGTACGAGAGGGACAAGACCCAGCGCGGCAGGCTCACTGTCTCCCTGACGCTTGCGACCTACGTCGATGCCGGTGCCTACCAGACCGCGCTCGATCGCTTTGCCGCGACGGCCGGCCTTACGCCGCCGAAATCTCTCTCGGCGATTCGCGGCGAAGCGCAGATGTGCTACGCGATCTGTCGGCAGCGGCTGGGACAGCAGTACACCGACGCGGAGATTATGGCCGCTGCGGATAAGTTCCTCCGACGGCCGGGCTTGAACACGGGCATCGCCACGTGGCTGCGCAATGGGCACTATACGACCGCCGTCCGCTGGATAAAAATCATTCATTGGCGCGAAGGCGACGCGGGAATTTCCCCCAGACAAGTGGTAAGAAAATGCTACGGCTACCTGAAGGAAAAGAAGTAAGGATTGATGGTTACCGCAGCCGACTCACGCTCCGAAAGCCAGTTCCGCCGGCGCTTCCTGCGCGCCGGTCTGCGGAATTTCCGCGCCAACATCACGCACCGCGCAGCGCTTCCGCCCCATGCCAGATGCACGATGCGAGATGCGGGCTGCTGGCGCAGCCCTGCTGGCGGTAAGAAGCAATATTATCTCGATCAGGAAATAGCGCTGTACCTTCTGGGCAGTGGCAATAATGGCCGATATTACGATGCGGCCACCGGCAGGTTCTTAAGCGAAGACCCAACTAAAGAGGCTGGCGGGGACGCCAACCTCTTCCGTTATGCTGGCAACGATCCCGTGAACAACTTGGATCCCAGCGGCCATAGCCTGGTAACGGACCCGCCCAAGCGGGACTTTCATCCGGTGCAAAACCAGCAGACGCAGCAGCATAATGCACATGTGCACTCCAAGGTGCCGGCAACTGGTCACGGAACGGATACAACCGTGCATGGCCACGGGGGAGCCGCAATTACTCCGTCGAGCCACGGGGCTGCCGAGCAGCACACCGGGAAAGCTGCCGGACCCAATGGAAATGACCTTGCGATTAAAGCGAGCCGGGACCCGGCCAAGCAGGCGGCTTTCAACAAGGAACTAAAAAAGGCACTCCTCTCTGATAATCCGTCGCGGGCGTTCAGGCACGACCCGCAGTTGGTTAAGGAGATATTGCGGCGTCTGATGTTGGCGTTGCCTAAAAACGGGTTGTATTTTCTGAAGCTGTATAATGATCCCAAGATTCGTCTGGCGATTATCGCCGCTTCATTCGGCAGCGCCGCCGGCCCGGATGCCGGGGCATTCCGCACTTTTTTAGAAGCCATTCGCGTGGAGGAAAAGCATCCGCTGGCGGGAAGGCAGCCGGGATATATTACACCGCAGGACATCAAGCGGCTGATCCACCGGTACAGCGACTCTACGGTGGTAAGTGTACCGAAGGTGGTCGGGCTGCTGGGCCTTGCACTTTCCGTGGCCGTACCGGAAGATGGCGGGGAAGGAGCGGAGGGCGACGAGGGCCTTACACCAAGTGTGGACGGCGCAGACTCTCTTGCGGCCAAAGCTAACCAGGAAGGCCGGGAGATGGGGGCGACCGCGGGCGAGGGCAACACTGCTGCACCGGCGACCGATACCGTGCCGGCCAAAGCCCCAAACACCACCGGGCAGCCGACGGATACCGGCCCCGACAGGATGACAAACGAAGGCGGCGGGCAACCACAGGGCGTGCAGGCCAGCGGCGCGAAAGCCCCCCCGAACCCGCACGGTAAGCTCGCAGGTCCGGCGCACCAGGCCGAGGTCGGGAAGGTTGTGCAGGACATTAAGAACCGAGGCTTGACGCCCGAGCTTGAGCACAAGGTGGCCACTCCAGGGGGTGATAAGGGGAGCCGGTATGTGGACGTTGTGGCAAAGGACAAGCAAGGAAAGGTGGTCGAGTCGCACCAAGTGGGCCGGCAAACAAAGAGTGGTTTACCGGTATCGCGAGAAAGGGCGGCGATACGCGACATTGAGAAGGCAAACGGTGTAAAAGTGAAGTTCCATAGGTACGAATAGGAGGGTGGTGCAATGGGCCAGCAGGTCAATTTCTATTTGACTCCGGAAGACTTCAGTGATCTGATGCTCCGGGTTGCCAGGTGCGGGGATTTTGTGGTGATCCATTCGAGGTCTCCAGAAGCTCGCCCGCGGGTCGTCCCGTCGGCGCACTTCGAGGAAGACGGAAGCCCATGGTTATTCCTAGGCTTCGCCCGCCCCGATGACATTGGGGCGATACGGATGGACGCGGTTTCAGCCCAGGGGTACTGGGGCTTCGACGAATTGCGATCTCCGGTGATTGCGCTGACCCGTTGCTTTCATGACGGCCATATTCTCCGAAGGGGGCGCCTCTATGCAGTCGATGGCTATTACGACGAGAACGGAGCGAAGGTTAAGAAGCCGGAGCCGTTCTTGCGCTGGGCGAGATGCGTTTTGACTGCGGCCAGGAAGGGGTTGGCGCGCGACCCATCGCTCGGTGCGTATTTGGGGCCAAACGCTAGGGCCCGGACGAGCGAACCAGGCGGGTTGGTGCTGGTGTGATGTACCGGCCCACCAGATTGTGAAGGGGCCGGTTACAATGGTCAATGGTTGATGAGCAATGATCAAAAACAGGGCGCGGGAATCGGGCGGTCGCCCGATTAGAGCAGGCGAGCAGTAGAGAGTCGAAAGTAGAGCGAACTGGGCTGAGGCCCAGTGGAACAGGTGAGAGTAGAATAGATGAGCAGGAGAGCGATTGGGCTGCTGCCCAATAGAGCAGGCGAGCAGTTGAAAGGTGAACAGTAGAACATGGTTGCCAAGACTGAGACAATCTCCGAAAGCCAATTCCGCCGGCGCTTTCTGCGCTCCGGCCTACGGAATTTCCGCGCAGGCAGCGATTTGCATAGCGCCGCGCTTCCGCCCCATGCCA
>JAKBCC010000176.1 GCA_021808105.1 Planctomycetota bacterium | reverse complement strand
TGATTGACCATAATGGAAAAAACAAAATGACGGTGCGGCAGAAACATGTATCCGCTGATGGTTGAAGCGCCGGTAACATGGCCGTCCTTGGCGCGAATATAGCGGCGGATTCCCGAACCGCGCAGGCGGTAAATTAGTGTACCGTGTCCGGGCCGGGCCAGGCTGTGAATAAAAACGCTGCCATCGGGTTCCGAGGCAATATGTGCAAGAACGGTGGTAAATGCCGCCGGCGCCACATGATCATGATGAGACAATCCGGAACCATCCACCATGGTGACCCAGTTTCCGGCAACGCCCAGCGTGCCCAAGTAAGCTTTAACAGCTTGATCGCCATTGTGCCAGCTTCCGGGTTGGCCGGTGGCGTCATGGCCCAGGAGCTTGCACAGGCACTCGGCCATTAAATTGATACTGTCGGTATTGGCGCGGTGCAGAATGGCGGTCAGGGGCGTTTCGTAAGTTGCCAATAACTGGGGCTGAACATGGTGGCGGGCCGCAACGACAGACAGGGGTGCTCGTAACACCTGCCCGGAAATGGTAAGGCCTTGATTGATCAATGATTGTCGCAGAACATTGCCGGTATACAGACCAGGATCATGGACTGTCACCTGCATGGGATACTGGCCGGTCTGCCGCACGGTTCCATGCAAATAAAAATGATTGCTGCCTCGGGAGCGCCACAACCATGCGCTTTGTGGGCCGCGCTGGGCGGCAATGGTCACAGGGGTATAGGGTGTATTGGGAGTCAGGGCCACGCCGATGCTGCCGTTGGCATGAACCACCGGCACCCATTGCACGCAATTCATCGCGAAGTTAAGCCCCCCCACCGAGGCTTCATACCAGTCCAGCCGCTGTCCCCCGCCGGGCCAGAAAGGATTGATAAAGTGATGATTAAAAATGTAATCATCAATATATATATTATGGAAGGTATTATTGCCCATCTTCTTGAGATGTTGTGCCCAGTTATCAAAGGCCGTTGTAACTTTCCAGCCGACCTGCTGACACAGCACCGGATCACCCAGGGCCGGATCACCACCGCCGACAATCACAAGATTATCTCCCACGCGGTACAGCCGGGTTTGCAGTGTACCGCGCGCTCCAAGGTGATCAAAAGCATCCGAGGTTGTCAGCAATTTTCCGCAACTTCCGGGCATCAGCGGTAAGTCGGGGTGGTAACCATAGACCGTAACGGCCCGCCCGTGGCGCAATTCCGCCAGATTTATGGCAACCTGCCCGCCGCGCAGTTGGGGATTGGTCAACAGCCCGGCGATGCGCCCGGCAAGCGTTTGCCCTGCAGCGACCGCCGACAATGCCGACAGCGTGGCGGCTAAAATCATGGAATAAAGAATCGTGTCAGGAAAAAATCGTTTTCGGTACATCCATGCAACCTTGAAAAACATCCTTACCCCATGGTCCGTCGCAATTCGCGGTGCTGACCATGCTTATTGATCGACCTTGAGCACGTAACCCAAGGTGGCAATTTCTATACGCCGGCCGCACTGTCTTAGTGCGATACCGGCGTTCCCAGCAGCCGACCGACTTCATCGAGCTTCTTTTTCATGGTTTCCGCCGTATTGGCTTCCAGATTCAAACGCAATAGCGGCTCGGTATTGCTCTTACGGACGTTGAACCACCAGGTGTCGTATTCCACGGTAATGCCATCCAGATAATCAATGGATGCGTCCTTATAGGTTTGGGCCAGCCGGGCGATGGCCGCGTCTTTGTCGGAAACCTCATAATTTATTTCGCCGCTGCTGTGCCAGCGCAGCAAAGGCTTAAGCACATGGCTTACGGGCGTGTCGTAACGTGAAAGCACAGAAAGCATGCAGGCAAAAGCGATCGCGCCGCTGTCGCAGTTAAAGTTATCCCGGAAATAAAAGTGCCCGGACAACTCGCCGCCGAAAACGCCCTTGCTGTCAGCCAGCGATTTTTTCATAAACGCATGACCCACGCGTTCGCGCCGGGGTATGCCGCCGGCATTTTGAATTTCCTCTTTTACCACCCGGCTGGAGCGCAGGTCATATACCACCGCCGCACCCGGATTGGCTTTCAGGAAATCTTTGGCCAGGAGGGCCGTGGCGATATCGCAGCGGATGATGCGGGCCTGTTCATCTACAAATATGCACCGGTCGGCATCGCCGTCAAAGCAGACCCCCAGATCAGCGGCATTGGAAAGCACGGATTCCTGCAATTGCCGCAAATTGGCATCCACCAGAGGGTTCGGATCATGTTTGAAAGAGCCGGTAATTTCCATATTGATGGGAATGATGTTGAGATTGGGTTGATCCATGAAAATGTCGCGGATAAATTTTCCCGCCATGCCGTTGCCGGCATCCACCACCACCTTCAGCGGACGCGCCAGTTTCAGAAAATGCAGAACATGTCCTTTGTAGGGAAGTTTCAAATCCATGTGTTCCACAGCGCCAAACTGCGCGGGGGGATTTTTTCGCATCGAAAATACCAGTCGCTTAATTTCCTGGAGGCCGGTATTTTCACCAACCGGCCGCGCATGAACACCGCTGATTTTAAAGCCGTTGTACTGCGCGGGGTTATGCGACGCCGTCGTTTGAATTCCGCCACAGCAGCCCAGGTGATTAATGGCAAAATAAATTTCCGGCGTGTCAATCATTCCAATATCAATACACCCCGTGCCGGTGGACCGGATGCCTTCAATCAGCGCCTGGCTAAGCGACGGACTGCTAAGCCGCATATCCCGCCCGACAATGACCATATTTTTGCGGGGATCCGCCTTGTCCAATCCGGTGAGGTTCATCCGCATGAACTGGGCGCATGCGTAACCGATTTTCCAGGCCATTTCTTCATTGAGTTGATCCGGGTAGATCCCCCGCACATCATAAGCCTTAAAAACTTTTTCATTCATGTACATTCCTCATGGATTCTGGTTTATTTAATTTCTGTTCTGGACGATTCATGCGCCGATTCCGCGTATGATCCATTGCATTTCAAACCGCCGGAGTTTTAATCGGCACCGCATTCCAGCAACTGCGGCCCAGCGAGCCGATCCCCCCCACCCTGCGGCTCGGTGGATATGGTATCGCAGAGTGAACGCTTATTCCATGGCGCAGGGTGACATTCACCAATCCGCTGTGGTATAGTCCTTTTGTTCTCGCAATCCAGGATAAGGAATAAATCCATGACCACAGCGCGCTTTGACGCAGGTTTGGCCAAATTAAGAGAAATTCACGGGCAATATGGCCCGGCAGTCTTGGACCGGCTGGATGATGTAGCTCCGGACCTTAAACGATGGGTCATTGAATTTGCCTTTGGCGAAATTTACAGCAGGCCGCAACTGGACATCAAATCACGGCAAATCGCAACCCTGGCAGCTTTGGTGTGCCTGCACCACAGCGGCCTGGAAATAAAAGCGCATATCCGGGGAGCACTCAACGCCGGATGCACGCGAGAGCACGTGGTTGAAGTGGTGCTGCAAATGGCCATATATGCCGGCTTCCCCGCAGCAATCTCCGCGATGGACAGCGTGCGGGAAACATTTGCGGAACTGGATGCAGGCGTAGAAAAGCCGCAGTCGGCCTTATGAGGTATGGGTCGCTGTGGATTCGCGCACAACCAGTGCGCAGGCGATTGACAGGGTAATGGCCGGCAGATCGGGCCGTTCCATGCGCTGGCGCAGCACGGTCATGGCCTGAATGGCCATGGCTTCCGGCGACTGCCGCACCGTGGTTAAGGGGACGGCCAACAGCGCGGCGGTGGACGTATCATCAAAACCGGTGAGTTTGATCTGTTCAGGAATTTTTATGCCCATCTTAAGTAACTGCCGCATCACTTTTGCGGCCGTCATATCATTGACACAGGCAATGGCATCAGGTTGATGTTCCGCCAGCATGTGTTCCAGGGCTTCGCGGCTGTCACCATCGCCGGAACAAATCTGCATGGTCACTGACGGGTCCAATCGCACGGCGTTTCCCACGCCTTCAAGCCGTGCCTCGGCGGTGGGATGTTCACGGGCGTCGGTTAAAAATACAATCCGTCGGCAACCGCGCTGAATTAAATGCCGGCCGGCGAGAAAGCCACCCAGTTCGTTATCGCTTCCCACCACATCAAAGCGGCTGCGATCATGGAGCTTGTGCAGATCGCGATCCAGCAGCACCAGCGGCAGTTTGCGCGCTACACACTGTCCGGCAATCAATTCGTTAATTTCCGCACACTGCGGTTGCACGGGCAGGGGCAGGTACAGCAAACCGCGTATATCATTCTGCCATAGCGGCTCAAGGGCGGCGAGAGCTTCCTGGGTTGAGGTGCGTTCCGATATTTCATGAAATAAAATCTGCCATTCATGCTTTTGCGCTTCGCGCAGCAACGCCTGATGCACGGTGGAGAAAATACTGCCCGGCTCCAAAGGTGGAAATAGCAGGCCGACGCTGGCAAATTTTGACTGCTTAGGCCCTTCCACATAACTGCCTGAACCGCGCCGCCGCCGCACAACGCCGATGGCCTGCAAGTCCCGCAAGGCCCGAATAATGGTAATGCGCGAAACCTTGAATTGTTCAACCAATTCGGTTTCGGTGGGAAGTTTACCCCCCGATGGATATTCACCCCGCCGAATCGATTTCAGCAGCGCATCATACACCGCTCCATATTTCGGCTGGATCGGGCGCTGCCGCACATTCGCGGGAACCTCCGACGCGGGCTTTTTCGGGTATCGAGGCATAAACAATCCAAAACAGCAGCTCACGCGCTGAGCCGTAAGGCTCTATTGTCATCGGCCCTGCAGGATAATCAAGCGCGTGGCAGCTGGGGAGTGCGGATGGGTAACGCGTTGCATTGAATATCAACTTCAAAATGGAGAAAACAAAAGGCACGGTAGTGCGATGCGCCGCTGTGGCCGAGTGAACAACTGTTTAAATCAACGCCATGCTCCGCGAACAACTCAACGCTGCCGCATTGAGCTAACGGCTCGCGGCGATACCGGACGATTGGTGGCCTCCGGGTCAGTGCCGGGCGGTGAGATCCTGCGCAGCCGTGTATAATGCTTTGAGTAAAATCCGTCCTGCTCTGCCATACAGCAAGTCCATCTGAAAATTGTGATCACAAGGGGCGTGGACCAAGCCGTCTGGCCCCTTCCACGGGTATTCGCAATTTGCCGGCACGCTGCCGCCATGGTTGACAGCAGGAGCGAGCAACTCAATTTTTCTTGCCAGTGCTCGCAGCTCCGGCATGACCGCGTGCGGGTGGGTACCTCCGCTTCCGCTTATGCGAGCGAACTGCTGACCGGCGATGACCGGCAGAGGGCCACTAATATAGGCGTGGCTGCGATGGAGAGTCTCGGGCTTCTCACCTTGGCCGCAAAGATAGGCCTTGCATATTTTTTCGCAGGCCATTTGCAGAAAATGGAGGCTCTGGCACCGCGGCATGTCGGATGAGACCGACAGTTGCTCGCTGGCCTTCAAATCGGCCAACCCCTGTTTTGCGTATGCAATACGCCATTGATCATAATTGGTCATGAGCGTGTCGCCGATACCGGCTTGGCAAATTTAGATCCCATCTGCCAACGGTTGGGAAGTTTGGTTCGCTTCTTCAGGATATCCTCGTATTCGTCGGGCGTAACCATAATAATTACCGATGGGTAGGCTATCCCGCTGTCTCGGTGCGGGCCAAAAAATAAGGGATGGATACCAGACGGCACTGTAGATCGATTCACCTCCAGCAGCTTAATGGGCTCGTCCGAAACTCGTTCCCGTTTTGCCCCAGCCGTCAACCCAATGATTAATTCTATTTCCGGGTCAATGGCATAGTGCGCCTCGGCCAGGCGTTTTGCGACCATTGCCTTAGAAGGTGGCTGAACCATTTACCGCTCCTTAAATCAAGCTTTATTATGATACAGAACTGGTCCTGATGGGGCAAACTTTTTTAATTCCAGTAATGATCTGGGCTTGGCACTGTTGAGGGCACGGTACGTGATACGCGAACGATATCCCGCGAACAACTCAACGCTGCCGCGTTGAGCTAACAAGACGCTTTTGCGGGGTGCGCCCGGGGTTATGAATCCGATTGTTGCGGCATTGGTACGGCACGGGATAATAGCTGGCTATGGCCAAGAATCAGTACAGTAAATTCCGGTCACGCCTGTGGAAGATTGTGGAAATCGACCGCCAACTGCGCGAGCAATGGCACCGCGC
>JAKBCC010000175.1 GCA_021808105.1 Planctomycetota bacterium | reverse complement strand
AATGACCGGATATCCCAGCACCAGGAAATCCGGCCGAGTGCTGAAGCGATCAAGCACATTTGCAGCATTGGGATTGCCGGGCAACCAATGCACGCCCGCCAAAGAAGCGACCGAACCGCCGGCAGAAAATCCCATAACGCCCACGTCGTGGGGATCAATATGCCACTGTTTGGCGTGAGCGCGGACAATCTGCACCGCTCTACGGACATCCTGCAAGGGCCATGGAACGCCGCTGGGTGGAAGTTTCCCGTTCGGCAGACGATATTTTAGGACAAAGCAACTTACGCCAAGATTATTAAACCAGCGCGCCACGCGATAGCCTTCCAAACCGATGGCTTCTTCGACATACGCCCCGCCGGGGCAAATCACCACGGCGCAACCGTCGGCCTTATTGGTGGGAGGAAGATAAATCCGCAGCGTCGGCCAGCGGATCGGGCCGCGAATATGACGGCCTCTGCCGGCGGGATAAAAGGATTTATCCGCACGCTGACTTTTTGGCACGTTCAAGTGCGGCCAAACGGGAATCACCGGGCGGGTCGCCGCGGAAACGGCGGCGGACGGTAGAAGCGACAGCGTCAAAAACAATACTATATATTTGGTCATGAAATTCTCCAGTAAAGCCGTTAAGGTGCATCGTTAGCAAGTTGCCGCGTGGCTATTTAGCCGATGTTAAAAAGTGCATTTGTTTTAGCCATTGCGCGCAGTCCTTCGGCCAGCCAGTGGAATCTGTTCCCTTTAACCCCAGGCCAAAGCCGTGGCCGCCGTGTTTGAACTCTATGAGTTTAGATGCAATTCCATTGCGTTTCAGCGCGGCGTAAAAGCGTTTTTCATTTTGGTGATTCACTGTGGTGTCATCGTGGGCGTAAAATATGAACGTCGGCGGCGTAAGGGCAGTGACATTTAATTCGCTGGAAAAATAGTGGTCAACGTCCGGGGGCGCATGGAGGCCCAATAAGTTGTTGTGTGATCCAGGATGCGTAATTCCCGGCATCATGGAAATAACTGGATATCCCAGCACCAGGAAATCCGGCCGAGTGCTGAAGCGATCAAGCACATTTGCAGCATTGGGATTGCCGGGCAACCAATGCACGCCCGCCAAAGAAGCGACCGAACCGCCGGCGGAAAATCCCATAACGCCCACGTCGTGGGGATCAATATGCCATTGTTTGGCGTGAGCGCGGACAATCTGCACCGCTCTGCGGACATCCTGCAAGGGCCATGGGATACCACTGGGCGGTAGTTTACCTTGCGGCAGACGATATTTCAGAACAAAGCAACTTACGCCAAGTTTATTAAACCAACGTGCCACGCGATAGCCTTCCAGCGACATAGCCTCAAGCCAATACGCTCCACCGGGACAGATCACAAGCGCACAACCATCAGCGTGGTTTTGGGGCGCGGGGAAAAGGGTCAAGGTGGGCCGGAGGATCGGGTGCCGTGCGACGTATCCGATGGCGGGGTTGTACACGACTTTGCCGTTCCGTTCCGATTCGGCCACATGCCGGTGCGGCCAGAGGGCGAGAATCCGTGGCATTGCGGCTGTCGCGGTTGATCCGGTCAGCAGGAGGCACAGAGCTGCTACTAATTGTTTGATCATTCCAAGTCTCCATATAAAGGGCAGTTATGCTGGTGCTTCATGCAAGACGGACACCGGTCAATCAGTGGAGTTTTCGGGGAAGAAAATGCAGTTTCTGCAGCCAGCGCTGACATTGTTTGGGCCATTTGACCGTTCCTGTGCCAGGTCGCCCCAAGCCGAAACCGTGGCCGCCACGTTTGAACATGCGCAACTCTACAGGGATTCCGTTTTTTCGAAGCGCTTTGTAAAAGCGAATGCTGTTGGCGGTAGGTACCAGAGGGTCATCGTGGGCGAAGCAGATAAATGCGGGCGGCGTCAGCGCGGTAACATTCAGTTCACTGGAAAAATACTGCTCAACATCCCTGGGGGGATGTTGCCCTAAAAGTGCATCGTGCGATCCGGGATGGGTAATTCCCGGCATCATGGAAATGACCGGATAACACAGCACCAGAAAGTTTGGGCGCGTGCTGAAGCGATTCAGTGGATCGTTTGCATCCGGATTTCCTGGCAACCAATGCACGCCGGCCAAAGAAGCCACCGACCCCCCCGCCGAGAATCCCATGACGCCAACGTGTTGAGGATTGATATGCCACTGTTTGGCATGAGCGCGGACAATCTGCACCGCTCTGCGTACATCCTGCAATGGCCATGGAACACCGCTGGGCGGAAGTTTTCCATTCGGCAGGCGATAACGCAAAATATAACAATTTACACCGATATGGTTGAACCATTTTGCCGGAGCAACCCCTTCCTGTGGAACCCATTCACTGACATAGCCACCGCCCGGGCAAATAATCACTGCCGTGCCGGTGTTGTTGTTCGCGGGTGCCGGATAGCAGGTTAGTTCGGGCCAGCGCACGGGTGCCAAAAGTACGCCGATGCGGTTTATCCTCGGCTGTCTTTGGCTTATGGGAATATCCAAATGCGGCCAGACGGGAATAATCCGCGGTGCAGCTTCCAGGACATTGTGCGACAGCAACAAGCCCAACAGCACCGCCCCTAAAACCCTCGTCACGTGTTTTGTTAAGACCATGGAGCGCTCCTGAAAAGTATTCAAAATAAAGTGATTCTTATCGCTTTTGTTTGGTTTTCCGTTCCGATGCCGTTTGCATCCAGCGCAGGATGCTTTCAGGCAGTGGTGATTGAAAGTCCAGAATTTTTCCGGTGCGCGGATGTTTCAACTGTACATGCACCGCATGAAGACATAATCGGCTTTCGCCCCCCCGCCGCGCGGCAGAAGTACCATAGAATACATCCCCTACCACCGGATGACCCATCGCCGCGAACTGCACGCGAATCTGATGCTTGCGGCCCGTGTGCAGCCGACAACGAATCAGGCTAAAAGCGCGGTTGGAACGTACAAGCTGGTAATCCAAAATCGCCGGTTTGCCGGCGCTAGCGCTTGAATGGCCGGGATTATTCGGACACACGCGCACCATTCCGGATTCCGTTTCCAGCAGGCGATGCTCCAACCGCCCCGCCGGGGCTTTGGGTGTTCCATGCACCACAAGTTCATACTCGCGTGTAATGCTATGGGTTCGGAACTGCCGTTTCAAATCTGCTAACGCGCGCACTGATCGGGCCAGCACCAGCAATCCGGAAGCGTCTTTATCCAGGCGATGTACCAGATGGGTTTTGAGTTTTTGATTATCCCGGCTTAACACACGATTAACCCCCGCCAGTAACGTGGGACGCTTTTCCTCGGCGTGAGTGGCGGTCAACAGGCCGGCGGGCTTAACAACCACTATGACATCGGCATCAGCATAGACGGTCCGTACCGCGTCGTCGAGGCGCGGTGATTCGGCAGCAGTATTTACCGTGGTATCGCGTACGTGGGGCAGGGCACCGGCCGGCACCGGCTGCTTCAGTGATCGCACGGGTTGGCCGTGGAGTATGACACGGGCGTCCTGCACCATTTTCCGCAAGGTTGTGGTCCGGGCCTGGGGGTAAGTTTTCCGCAAAAAATCAAGAATAGTAATGGTATCAGTCATAGTATCTATATATGTAGATTAATTATATTGAGCTTACGGTAAACTGTCCGAAAATGCGGTCAAAGTCATCGACGGAAAAATATTGGATCACCACTTTGCCCGCCCCTTTCCTGCGGCTGGGGATAATGCGCAGTTTGGTGCCCAGTTGCCGGGAGATGCGTTGTTCCATATCCAGCACATTGGGTGTACGAACCGTGCCGGGCTTGGCGGAACGGGGTGCTGCCGCCCCGCTTTCACGCGCGAGCGCCTCCAGCCTCCGAACGCTTAAACCCTGCTGGGCGGCCAGGGCGGCCAGGGCGCTCTGGCGATCGGCGTCATCAATTCCGGCGAGTACTTTGGCATGACCGGTTGAAAGCGCTCCGGAGACAAGCAAATCCTGCAGTTCGCCCGGCAAATCCAACAGGCGCAGAAAGTTGGTGATGGTTGTGCGGTCTTCGCCGAGACGTTCGGCCGCCTGCGAATGGGTCATTGAGAAGCGCTCAATATAAGCGCGGTAGGCTTTGGCTCGTTCGATCGCATTAAGGTCCTGGCGCTGAATATTTTCTATCAATGCCCATTCAATTTGCTGCTCCGGTGTTGTATCGGTGCGAATAATGGCCGGTACGGTAAGCAGTCCCGCATATTTAGCGGCCGCAGTGCGGCGGTGTCCGGCGACAAGCTGGTAACGTTGTCCCACCTGCTTGAGTAAAACCGGCTGCAAAATTCCGTGGGTCCGAATTGAGGAAGCCAGTTCGGCAATGGCTGTGGAATCCATGTTCTGCCGCGGCTGGGCCGGATTATCGTCAATCTGGTCAATTGATATTTCATATATGCGTATGTGTTTACTATCAGAACTGTGCGAATCTTGTGGACTGCCCGTTTGAATACCACTACTGGCAGCGTTGTTTCGCTCTTCCGATATCACTTGTTTTGGCCGCTGTATGATTAGCGCATTTAGTCCTCTGCCGAGTCTTGCCTGAGCTGCCATAGTATAATCTCCGCGCGTTTTCCATCAATGTTCTACGTGGAACATTGTCTATCATAATAGTCATTACGTCAAGCCAGTGCGCTCTTGGCAACCCATGGAATTATTGTGCAAACTGATGGCGTAAACGACTAAATGTTCCACGTAGAACATTTTGGCAAAGAATCAAGCGATTCATGAGGCGGAATTTAACCAGATTCTTGCGAGCCGCCCCAACTCTATCCAGTTCATTTTTTGGTATAGCGCCAAGGCGGTGTCATTTTCGGCGTCCACCTGTAAAATGGGGCTTTTCCCCATTTGCCGAATTCGCCAAGCCATGTCAACGACAAGTTCACCACCAAAACCCTGTTTACGATATTCTGGAAATGTAAATACTCCACCGATTTCCACGGTCGTAGCCAAGGCTAAATCAAATTTTGCCAGTGCGACAACTTCACCATTATGTTCGTGAACGCAAACATTGCGCGATTCGATCCAGGCGCTTACATCCGCATCAAATAATATCCCGCGTTCCTGACTATACAGTTTGCGCCACCGATTTAATACTGGCTCGTCTCCGTCGCGCGCCAGCCGGACCTTAGGGCACAATGCCGCGGGCCGGTTCGCCGGCAATGTCATCATAATGTTCACAGTTTTTCTTGCCGGTGCCTTGCGATTTGCCATTGCAAGAAGCCGCGGGGTCATTGCTGTTACGCCCTCCGCCAAACCGGTTACATAATTGATCGGTAGGGGAGGGCTGGGTGCTTCCAAGGTTACTGCGGAGGTCTTTTGGAGTGGATTGGTATCCCACCAGTTTTGCAGGTAATCGGATAGGGCCTCCGCTGTCTCTGGCGTGGACGCCAGCACATCAGCCCGGTGGGCTTTTGGAACGTAAAGCATTGCGCCATAAGCACTTGTAAAATTTATGTTGGCGGCATTTGTGGGATTCTTAGTTACCAGGACCAAGTGTAAATCATCGCGGGCCAGCGGGGGGGTTAACGCCAATCTTTCCCAGAAATGCGCCAGCGTATCCATGACGCCACCGCCGGCGGATCTCAAATATCCCGCCGCCTGCTTGGACCGATCCAGCGGCACACGCACGGCCACCGGTCGAGGATCAAATTTTTCCGTGGTGTTCAAAGCCGGCCGACCTCGCAGTCCCAAAATATCCGCAACTGCTACGATGACAAAAACACAAGTCTACATGTGCACATATATGCACGTATCCGCCACTGTGGCCGCCCTGTTCCGACGGCGCTGACGGCCGTTGACTGCCTCGGCCGCAGCATGTGATTCATCCGAATCCGGCGGAACATTGATGCTTCGCCGCGAACCGCGTCTCGAAGCACGGCCCTTTTTCCCATCCCGAAAAGCGGCCGCACCCGAGGCTGCGCTGATATTCTAACGTCTTGCGCCAAGGATAAAAGCAATGACTTCCCAAGCCGCAAGGCCTCGTCGGCGTTCCGACTTGAATTGCAGAACAGGAAGCTGGTGATCAGACGGATGTTAAGGACTACGGTGATTCTGCAGTTGCAGCACCATGCGGATCGCAGTCAGGCTCACGGGCGTTGCGGGCACACTGCCCGGCAGGCCGTCGGTCATGGTTACAGCCAAAAGGGCATCATGTTCCCGTACGTTCAGGGCGTCGG